>NZ_JAFMOS010000464.1 GCF_019049755.1 Rahnella perminowiae | reverse complement strand
CTGATGAAGAGTTTTCTGCACAGCGGGCGGGAATTCTCTACACTGGCGGGAGTTTTTATATTACTTCCCCTTACATTATTTTTTCCGGAGAGCCACGGATGCCTCAGTTCAATCAGACAGGTCGCCCGATGCCACACCTGCCTACACCCGGCCGCGGGTTAATCATTACCCTCTGCCTGCTTCAGGGATTATTGCTGTACTTCTTTTTCTCAGACCACATTCCAGCAAGATTTGCCGGTTTCTCTCACAATATTTACGGCCAGACTATGGCATTTACATTACCGGTGCTGATTTCATTGTCCGTCGTTCATCTGAATGACCGCCGGTTATGGGCCTCAGTGGCCCTGCTGGCGCTGCTGCTGGCCGGTATGGCCACCTGGGTAAAAAGTAATATAGCGGAGACATCGGCGGATTCAGTGCTGGTGTCATTTAATTTGTCTCTGGCGCTGCTGGTCTACTTCGTTTTGCCGTGGCTGCAGGTACAAACTTTCCCGGCGGCAAACCGTTACCGCTATGCCAGTCTTTCTGCGTGTTACAGCCAGAACACGCTGTCGGCCATGCTTACGTTCCTGCTGATGCTGCTGGCAGTGGGCGTGATGGCTCTGTGCGCGGCGCTGTTCCGGCTGGTCGGCATCGAATATTTCCATGAATTATTTTTTGAAACGCCGCTGTTTATGTATCTGGTTTACGGGCTGCTGTTAGGGGCCAGTATCGTCATCTGCCGAACGCAGCCGGCGCTCATCAATACCACCCGCCACATCATCCGTTTCATCCTGAAAGGCTTATTGCCGCTGGTGGCGTTTGTCGCGCTGATTTTCCTGTTTGTCCTGCCCTTCACCGGCTTGTCAACGCTGTCGCAAGCCTGGTCTGCAGCGAGCCTGCTGACCACCATGGCGCTGAGTATTCTGTTGCTGGTCAATGTCGTGCGTGAAACTGACAGCGAGGTCAAACCCTATCCGCGCGCTATCCGCCTGCTGGTGAATGCGGCGATTTTGTTGCTGCCGTTGTATGCCATACTGGCGCTCTACGCCACCGGCCTGCGCGTTTCGCAACACGGCTGGACACCGGAACGTCTGCGGGCGGTGCTGCTGATCGTCATTACGCTGCTCGCATCGCTTTGCTACAGCTTATCGGTTATCGATAAGCACCCCGGCTGGCTGCCACGCATCACCCAGCTCAATAAACCGCTGTCGGTGCTGGTGGTGATACTGGTGATTGCCGCCAACAGCCCGCTGCTCGATCCTTACCGCATCAGCGTGAACAACCAGATTGCACGCCTCGACAAGGGCAAGATACAGGCGAAGGATGTTGATCTGAAATGGCTGCGTTTTGACACCGGTCGGCGGGGTAACGACGCGCTGGCAGCGCTGCAACAGCACCCCGCATTCACTGCCGATCCGCGCCTGCTGACCGCAGTGAAAAATATGATGGCACAGACATCACGCTGGGGTTCCTACAACGATAAAAATGCAGCCGAACTGGCGAAAAATTATCGTGTGGAAGAGGCGAAAAAACGGATTCAGCTGGCGAAAGGTGCGACATCCCCCGATGACGCATGGTGGAAAAACCTGCCGCTGCTGGAGGAGTACCGCAATACACTGCGCGATTGCCTCAGCCTTCAGGGTGCGTGTATCGTCAATACGCTGGATTTAAACAATGACCGGCAGAAAGAGGTTTTTCTCTGTAATACGCTGGATGCACCTTCCGTTAATTGTCGCATTTACGCCAGACAGGCCGGGAAATGGACCCAGGCGGGAGAACTTTATCTGTATGAAGAAAAAGATAAATCTGCACTGATTACCGCCCTGCGCAACGGTGAGGTAAAACCGATGCAGCGTAAATGGAGTGATGTGCAGATTGACGGTAAACGCCGGGTCATTCACTACAACCACGACGAAGAATAACGCAGAATTCCCGGATAAATATGACCTGGATAATAAAGAAGTTAGGCTGATGTCATAAAAAAGCCGGGCGTCGCCCGGCTTTTGTTCAAATGCGCCTCAGGCAGTGACCGTCGGATCCTGTTCCACGGGCGGTTCACCTACCGTTTTTTTCGGTGGCAGCAAACCGTCGGCCCGGAACATCGCTTTGATGCCGCGCACGGCCTGACGGATCCGGTCCTGATTTTCGATCAGGGCGAAACGGACATGCGTATCGCCGTAATCCCCGAAACCGATCCCCGGTGACACACACACTTTTGCGTCGGCCAGCAATCGTTTGGCAAATTCCAGCGATCCTAAATGCGCATAAGCAGGCGGGATTTTTGCCCAGACGTACATTGATGCTTTCGGATTTTCCACCATCCAGCCCGCTTCATGCAGACCTCGTACCAGCACATTACGGCGCTGACGGTATTGTTCAGCAATGTCTTTCACACATTGCTGATCGCCTTCCAGCGCGGCGATGGCCGCCACCTGCAACGGCGTGAAAGTGCCATAATCATGGTAACTTTTGATGCGTGCCAGCGCGCTGACCAGTTCAGGATTACCGACCATAAAACCGATACGCCAGCCCGCCATGTTGTAACTTTTCGACAGCGTGAAGAATTCCACCGCAATGTCTTTTGCGCCCGGCACCTGCATAATTGACGGCGCTTTCCAGCCGTCGTAGACGATATCCGCATAGGCCAGATCGTGGATCACCAGCACGTTGTATTGTTTAGCCAGTGCCACCACACGCTCGAAGAAATCCAGCTCCACACATTGCGCCGTCGGGTTGGACGGGAAACCGAGGATCATCATTTTCGGGCGCGGAATAGTTTCACGAATGGCTTTTTCCAGCTCAGCAAAGAAATCCACGCCTTCGGCCAGTGGCACGGAGCGCACCTGCGCACCGGCAATCACGGCACCATAAATGTGGATCGGATAACTTGGGTTGGGCACCAGTACGGTGTCGCCATGATCGAGCGTTGCCAGCATGAGATGCGCCAGCCCTTCTTTCGAACCGATGGTGACAATAGCTTCACTTTCAGGATCGATTTCCACCTGATAGCGATCGGCATACCAGCGGGAAATGGCACGACGCAGACGCGGAATGCCGCGTGAGGTCGAGTAACCGTGGGTATCCTCGCGCTGCGCAACCTGCACCAGCTTTTCCACAATGTGCGGCGGTGTCGGGCCGTCGGGATTGCCCATACTGAAATCGATAATGTCTTCGCCACGATGGCGTGCGGCCATTTTCAGTTCAGCGGTAATGTTGAAAACATAAGGGGGAAGACGATCAATACGTGAAAAACGACGGGGTGAACTGGAATCAGCCATAATTTCCTCTGGGATACGTAAGCGCCCGGACCGTCCGAGCGACGCTGGCCGTGTAACGGCCTACAACGAACATAACGCAGAGGAAAATGGCTGTCGAGATACCGGGCATCTTTTTTTTACTGCGGACGTGGATCGGTGGCCAGCAGCCCCAGCAGCCAGTCGTTTTTCCACTCATCACCGATCCGGTAGCTGTCCCGCAAACGCCCTTCCATCCGGAATCCGCATTTTTCCAGCACACGGCGCGATGCGTCGTTGCCTTCCAGCACGTTAGCCTGCAAACGATGAAAACCACACTGGTCAAACGCAAAGTTCAGCACTTCACGCAGGGATTCCACGGCATACCCCTTACGCTGATGTTCAGGTGCCAGAATGAATCCGACTTCCCCCTGTTTATACTGCCGCCAGTCCGGGAAAAATCCGGTCAGCCCCACTGCTGCGCCGGTTTCTCTTTCACGCATCAGCAGGCACAGCCAGAAATCACTGTCGCGATCCCAGTGACCCAGACGTTGTTCAAAACGGCGATGAACCTGCGCGTGGGTTTCAATATCGCCGATAAAACGCATGACCTCCGGGGTCTGATACAGCCGCAAGAAAAATGCCCAGTCATCAGCCTGGAGAGGCTGCATGATCAGCCGCGGCGTAGATAACGAAATCATGTCGGAATGTGCTCCTGTGTCTGCCGATGGTGAAAGTCTGACCTTTTACATATAATAACCGCTGAATCCATTTGGCACGCTTATCTTTCAATCGTGCAAAGAGTCTAATCTGCCATGCCTCACATGTTCGATATGCTGCTGGCGGTCTTCGACCGTGCGGCGCTGATGCTTATCTGTTTGTTCTTCCTCACGCGAACTCCGCTGTTCCGCAAATTGCTGCATAAAGAAAATGAAAACCATACACCGCTGGAACTGACTGCGGTTACCGCCATTTTCTCACTGTTCGCTATTTTCGGTACGCTCTCAGGCATCAACGTCGAAGGTTCACTGATCAACGTACGTACGATCGCGATCATGTCGGGCGGGATCCTGTTCGGGCCCTGGGTCGGGATCATTACCGGCCTGATTTCCGGCACCCACCGTTTCCTGATCGACATCCACGGGCCGACGTCTGTTCCGTGTCTGATTACCAGTATTACCGCAGGTTTCCTCTCCGGTTATATCAATAAAAAAGTCAAAAAATCGCTGCACTGGAAAGTCGGTATTCTGGGCGGCATGCTGTGCGAAACGCTGACCATGATCCTGATTTTGCTGATGGCGCGACCGTTTTCGCTCGGGCTGGATATCGTCATGAATATCGCCGCACCGCTGATCCTCGGTGCCAGTTCCATCGGCCTGATTGTGTTGCTGGTGCAAAGTGTCGAGGATGAAAAAGAGGTGATCGCCGCACGACAGGCGCGGCTGGCGCTGGATATCGCCAATAAAACCCTGCCCTATTTTCGTAACATAGAAGGCAGAAATATCAACGCCGGATCGTTAGCCAGTATTTGCAGTATTATTCGCGATGATATCGATGCTGATGCGGTGGCGATAACCGACACCAAAAACATACTGGCGTACGTCGGCGTGGGCGCAGAAGAATACAATATCGGCCATGAAACGCTGAGTGAGATGACCAAAGCGACGCTGGAAAGCGGTGAAATTACGGTGAAAAACAACGACGAAATGCACCGTACGCCACAGATACACTCGCTGATTATCATTCCTCTCTGGGAAAAAGGTGAAGTCACCGGCTCGCTGAAAATCTATTATTGTGACCCGCACCGCATCACTTATTCGCTGAAAGTGATGGCGATCGGGTTGTCGCAGATTATGTCGACACAGATGGAAGTATCACGCACCGAGCAGTTACGCGAGATGGCCAATAAAGCGGAAATGCGGGCGTTGCAGAGCAAGATAAATCCCCATTTTCTGTTTAACGCGCTGAACGCGATTTCATCATCTATCCGTGCCCGCCCTGACGTGGCGCGCCAGCTGATCATCAATCTTTCCCGCTATCTGCGTTATAACCTGGAACTGAACGATGAGCTGATTGATCTGCGCAAAGAATTGCATCAGGTGCAGGATTACATCGCCATTGAGCAGGCGCGGTTCGGCAGCAAGCTGACGGTGATTTATGACATTGATGATGACATTTCGGTGAAAATTCCGAGCCTGCTGATCCAGCCGCTGGTAGAGAACGCCATTGTGCACGGCATCCAGAAATGCAGCGGAAAAGGCGTGGTGGTCATTTCAGTGAAGCATCAGGCTGACGGCATCAGGGTATCAATAAAAGATACCGGCCATGGTATTAATCAGGAAACGATTGACCGCGTGGCACGCAATGAAATGCCCGGCAATAAAATTGGCCTGCTGAATGTACATCACCGCGTTTCATTATTGTATGGTCAGGGCCTGACTATCCGCCGTCTTGAACCCGGCACGGATATTTCGTTTGTGATTACGCATACGCAACCCCAGGTCACGGCAGCCTCAGAGAGCAAAATCGCCTGACCCGCAGAAACGCTTTTTAGTTTTACCCGCCCGCATTTCGGGCCATCGCACCGGGGGATAATTCCGTGAACGCTATTATCGTCGAAGATGAAGTACCGGCTCAGGAAGAGCTGAGTTATCTGATTAATACCCACAGCAGCATCAGCATTGAAGCAGTTTTTGATGACGGGCTGGACGTGCTTAAATACCTGCAATCGCATGAAGTGGACGCGATTTTTCTTGATATCAGCATCCCTTCCCTCGATGGCGTATTGCTGGCGCAAAACATCAGTAAGTTTGCGCACAAGCCGTATATCGTGTTTATCACCGCCTATAAGGAGCATGCCGCAGAAGCGTTTGAAATTGAGGCGTTTGATTACATTCTTAAGCCTTATCATGAGTCGCGCATTGTCACCATGCTGCAAAAGCTGGAGTCACATTTTCGTCGGGATAAAGAGCAGGCTGCGAAGGAGCCCGGTGATAAACAGGAAGGTACTGCACCGGCCACGGGCAACCCCCTGCGCGTCAGTCACAGCATCAATCTGATTAAAGATGAGCGTATTATCGTTACCGATATTAATGATATTTATTACGCCGCCGCGCAGGAAAAGGTGACACAGGTTTATACCCGCAAAGAAGAATTCACGATGCCAATGAACATCACTGAATTATGCAACCGCCTGCCGGAGGAGTATTTCTTTCGCTGTCACCGTTCATATTGCGTGAATCTGTCGAAAATCCGCGAGATCGTGCCGTGGTTTAACAACACCTATATTTTGCGGTTAAGTGATCTGGATTTTGAAGTGCCGGTGAGCCGGAGCAAAGTGAAAGAATTCAGGCAATTAATGCGGTTTTGATGGGGATCTGACGGGTTTTGAGGCGGAGGGCGTTATCTTTTGGCGTCCGGCTCTGAATTATTACAAAAATGTCATTAACCCGTCATCCTCAGGTTAGCCAGTAAAAAGTAGACTTTGTTTCGTCAAGACAGAGGATATTTCGCACTTTCTCACGTCTGTGATGTGGAAAACCTAAATATACCTCTGCCAGATATTCTGCGTTATTAACAAATAACATTGAGTTCAAAAGGACGAACATATGTTTAAAAAGAAATTATTACTCGCCGGTATTATCAATGCGCTGTGTCTGACATCCGCCTTTGCAGCAAACCCTCTTAGCGTCCACGTTCTGAACCTGCAAAACGGGCTGCCATCACAGGGGGTAAGCGTATCGCTCGAGAAGCAGGAAGGTAACAAATGGGTGCAACTGAGCAGTGGAGTGACCAATGAGCAGGGACGAATTCCGGCGCTGTATCCCAATGAAAGTGTGATGGAGAAAGGTAATTATCGGGTAACGTTTAAAACTGGCGAATGGTTTGAAAAACATCATACCGCTTCATTTTTCCCGGAAATCCCTGTTATTTTTAAAGCAGATGGCTCAGTGCCTCACTATCACATCCCTCTGCTTGTCAGTCCTTACGGTTTCTCGACTTATCGCGGGAATTAAAGTCAGAAAAAAAATCATGATGGGCAAGATGAACTTGAGTGCGGCTTCATGCTAAATCTCGGGAGGGGTTCCTTGCTCCTCCCCTTCGCAGGGGAGGGAGCCGATCGAGTTACCTTCTCAGGGGCAGTTTTAGATCGTCATACCAATCGACTGACGCAGATAAGCCCCTGCACCTAACAGCCCCGGTTGATCGTGGGTGATCAGGAATACCGGAATATCCATCAGGTAATCTTTAAAACGCCCTTTGTCTTCAAACGCGGCGCGGAAGCCTGAGGCTTTGAAGAATTCCAGGAAGCGCGGAACGATGCCACCTGCAATGTACACGCCGCCGAAGGTGCCCATGTTGAGTGCCAGGTTGCCGCCAAAACGTCCCATGATCACGCAAAACAGTGACAGTGCGCGGCGGCAATCCAGATTTTCATCCGCCAGAGCCAGCTCCGTCACGTCTTTCGGTCTGAAGTTTTCCGGCACACGATTATCTGATTTGACGATGGCACGGTAAAGATTCACCAGTCCCGGACCGGAGAGAATACGCTCAGCAGAAACGTGCCCCATTTCGGTACGCAACTGCTCAAGAATAATGTCTTCTTCTTCGCTGTTTGGCGCAAAATCAACGTGGCCGCCTTCGCCCGGCAGGCTCAGCCATTGGTTGTTGGCATGAATTAAGTGTGCGACGCCCAACCCCGTGCCGGCTCCGTAAATCACTGCCGGTTTGCCGTCCTGTGCTTTTTTACCGCCAAACTGCAACAGGTCATCTTCTTTCAGCATCGGGATTGCCATAGAAACGGCAGTGAAATCATTGATCACTTCCAGATGTTGCAGTCCAAGATTTTTCTTCATTTCGGCAATGGAAAAGGCCCACGTATGGTTGGTCATCGCCACCCAGTCGCCGGTTATCGGACAAGCGATAGCGATACATGCATCCTCAACTTCCTGATGCTGCTGCGCGAGGTACTCACGAACGACGGCTTCCAGACTGTCGTAATCCAGCCCGGAAAAAGTCTTCGACTGCGAAATCTCACCGCTGTCCAAAGCGCAAAGCGCCAGGCGGCAGTTAGTGCCCCCGACATCGCCCACCAGGGAGTATTTGGTCATGTTATTCTCCGCAAAAGTAAATTCATTATGCTGCGCATCCGCGCCAAATTCGTGTGGGCAAAATAGCGGTAATTGCTATACGCTGCAATGCAGTTTTGAAACAACCCACATTTATGCAGCATGCTACACAAAATTATGTCGACAGCCCGCAGACTGACTTTGCCGGGATTCATCTAAGCTATCAGAGCAAACGAAATTATAAATAAGGAAATACGTGCATGTTCCATCCCCGCGCCAGAGTCATGTTAGCTTTTGCCCTGCCCGCGATCATTATTGGTGTGATGTCCAGCCTGGTGCTGGTGTTCGTCATGATGATTTCTGGCGCGCTGCAGAATCTGCTGTGGGAGAACATTCCCGCCGTGCTCAATATCAATACTCAATCCGCCAGCTGGACGCTGTTTATGCTGACACTGACCGGCATTGGCGTCGGTGCCATCATAAAGTATATGCCAGGCCACGCCGGGCCGGATCCTGCTACGGAGTCGCTGATTGGGGCACCGGTGGCGATCAATGCTTTGCCGGGTCTTGCGCTGGCGCTGATGGTCGGACTGGCAGGCGGCGTCAGTCTGGGGCCGGAACATCCGATCACGGTGATTAATATTGCGCTGGTGGCGGCATTAGGCTCGCGCTTATTACCCCGGGTACCGACGACTGACTGGGTGATCCTGGCTGCAGCCGGGACTGTCGGCGCGTTGTTTGGCACGCCAGTGGCGGCCGCGCTGATTTTTTCGCAAACCCTCGGCGGTAACAAAGATGTGCAGTTATGGGATCGCCTTTTTGCGCCATTACTCGCAGCAGGTGCAGGTGCCATCACCACCGAACAATTTTTCCAGCCCGATTTTTCGCTCAGTATTCCGTCGTATGACGCCGCCAGCCTGATGGATATTTTCAGCGGGTCAGTGGTGGTGCTGATTGCTATCGCACTGGGGATGATTGCTGTCTGGCTGTTCCCGCATGTGCACCGGATGTTTAACAGTATTCATAATCCGATATTGCGGCTGGGTATTGGCGGGTTTGTGCTGGGGTTACTGGCACTGATTGGCGGAGAAATTACCCTGTTTAAAGGGCTGGATGAAATGAAAGAGCTGGCGCATTCCAATGCGCTGTTTGAGATGGGGCCATTGCTGGCGATCACCCTGACCAAACTGGCGGCGTTGGTGGTGGCGGCGGCCTGCGGTTTTCGTGGCGGACGTATTTTCCCGGCGGTGTTTGTCGGGGTATCGCTTGGCCTGATGCTGCATCAGTACGCGCCGGATGTGCCAGCGGCGGTGACTGTTTCATGCGCCGTGATGGGTATGGTACTGGTGGTGACACGCGACGGCTGGCTTAGCCTGTTTATGGCTGCCGCCGTGGTTCCGGGGCTGAAGCTGCTGCCGTTGTTGTGTATCGTGATGCTGCCAGCCTGGTTAATGCTGGCCGGGAAGCCGCTGATGCAGGTGGCAAAACAGCGGCTTGTACGTCAGGCCCCGGAAGAAGATTAATCCTGCTTTAATGCAAACTCCGCTGCCGCCAGCGCATGAATGGCAGTGGTGTCAAAAACAGGTACGCTCGCGTCTTCCTCGCCCACCAGCAGGGTAATTTCGGTGCATCCGAGAATAATACCTTCCACGCCCTGCTGTTCTAATTTGCCAATAATCCGCCGATATTCTTCGCGGGAATCATCCCTGATAACGCCCAGGCACAGCTCTTCATAAATGATGCGATGGACAATCGCACGGTCAGCTTCATCCGGCGTCACCACGTCAATCTGATGTTTTTCCTGCAAACGCCCGCGGTAGAAATCCTGTTCCATGGTAAAGCGCGTACCCAGCAGGCCGATTTTACGCAGCCCCTGCCCTGCGATTTTTTCTGCCGTCGCATCGGCGATATGCAGCAGCGGCAGGCCGCCGATACGTTCGATATCATCCGCCACTTTATGCATGGTGTTAGTACATACGACAATAAATTGCGCACCTGCGCGCGCCAGTGAATGCGCGGCATTACCGAGAATTTCGCCTGCCTGCTGCCAGTCACCGGCCATTTGCAGCTTTTCGATATCGTAAAAATCGACGCTGTAAAGGAACAGTTTGGCCGAATGTAATCCGCCCAGTTGCTGCTTTACCTGCTCGTTAATCATGCGGTAATACGGTACGGTGGATTCCCAGCTCATGCCACCAATCAGCCCTAATGTTTTCATTTGCACACCCTGTATTTTTCCCCGATGGCAAAACCATAACCGACAAAAAGCCCGCCGGCAAAGAAAATGC
>NZ_JAFMOS010000465.1 GCF_019049755.1 Rahnella perminowiae | reverse complement strand
GACATTCAGCTTAGTGGCTGAAGTTAGCGAACATAGCGATGATTTTGTTAATGGTTTTCATTTTTAGAGCTCATGTTTAGGGTTGATAGTGTGACTTGCATCACAGAAAAAATTCTACTCCCACAAATTGGGCAACGCAATCCTCCCACGAAGATATTTTTTTACAAAAACGTAACTTTTTGAGGCCGTATTTGAGGATCAGTGAGAATTAACGTGCGGTGCGGCGTTATGCTATTCTCTTGAACCGCTATGTTGTGTTTCCAATGCTTTTTTGCGTTGCACCTTGCTGAAAATGCGGTGTATTCGCCTCCGGGAGGAATTTATGGACCACCGTTTGCTTGAAATCGTTGCGTGCCCCGTCTGTAACGGGAAGCTTTACTTTAATAAAGAGTCGCAGGAATTAGTGTGTAAGGCAGACAGCCTGGCTTATCCAGTGCGTGAGGGGATTCCCGTATTATTAGAAAACGAGGCCCGACCGCTTTCTGTTGATGAGACACACCCATGAGTTTTGTTGCCATCATCCCGGCCCGCTTCGGGTCAAGCCGTTTACCGGGTAAGCCGTTGGCCGATATCAACGGTAAGCCTATGGTTGTGCATGTGATGGAGCGTGCACTGGAGTCCGGGGCTAAACGTGTAATTGTTGCGACAGATCATCCTGACGTTGTGGCGGCGGTTGAAGCTGCTGGCGGTGAAGTTTGCCTTACACGAGCTGACCATCAGTCAGGCACCGAACGTCTGGCTGAAGTGATCGAGGTATGTCACTTTGCTGATGATGAAATCATCGTCAATGTGCAGGGTGATGAGCCGCTGATCCCGCCTGTTATTATCCGTCAGGTGGCGGATAATCTGGCAAACAGTGAAGCAGGAATGGCGACACTGGCTGTGCCGATTGAAACAGCGGAAGAAGCGTTTAACCCGAATGCGGTAAAAGTGGTTCGGGATGCCAAAGGCTATGCCATGTATTTTTCCCGTGCTGCCATTCCGTGGGAACGTGAACGTTTTGCCGTGTCGAAAGAAACAGTCGGTGATGTCTTCCTCCGTCATATCGGTATTTATGCTTACCGTGCCGGTTTCATTCGCCAGTATGTGAAATGGGAACCGACTAAACTGGAGCACATTGAATTACTCGAACAACTCCGGGTACTGTGGTACGGTGAAAAAATCCACGTTGATGTAGCGAAGGCCATTCCTTCTGTGGGTGTTGATACCGCTGAGGATCTGGAACGTGTGCGCGTGATTTTGGGCCATAAAAATTCCTGATCCGACAAGGTATAAGTGCTCATAAAAGCGGAATGTTCCGGCATTCCGTTTTGTCATTTCTGTTCTCTTTTCGTTTTGCGTACTGCCTTCCTGTTTCTGTCCTGACTATCCGGTTTTTATTTGATCTGACACGGGGTAATCCTTTCCTGAAGCTTTCATCATAAACGTTAATTTATTTGTCACTGCGAACACGTTATGGAACAGCTAAAAGCCGAATTGAGTATTGTGCTGGGCGAGCGTTTATCCCGTCTCGAATGTGTCAGTGAGCAGCCTTATGCGCATCTTTTCTCTCTCTATGATGAGCAGGGTTATGCGATGCCATTGATGGCGAAGAGTTTTGTCTGTCAGGGAATCGCCGGGCAGGAGGCTTATAAATTATCCATGCTGGCACGGGAAGGCGTGGTACGGGTGCCGGCGGTTTATGGCATGGTCACCACGCATCAGAAACCGTATCAGGAAATCTTGCTCATTGAGCGTCTGCGCGGCGTATCGGCGGAAGCACCAACACGTACTCCTGAGCGCTGGCAAATACT
Source organism: Rahnella perminowiae (assembly GCF_019049755.1). Classification (GTDB taxonomy): domain Bacteria; phylum Pseudomonadota; class Gammaproteobacteria; order Enterobacterales; family Enterobacteriaceae; genus Rahnella; species Rahnella perminowiae. The sequence goes on along the minus strand of NZ_JAFMOS010000465.1, from coordinate 8,805 downwards.
GCAGGAGCAAATTGTCGAGGCGATGCTGGCGTGGCACCGGATTGACAGTCACGGTTGTGTCGGTTCGGTAGACAGCACTCAGGAAAATCGCTGGGAAAATTGGTACCCGCAGAGGATCGAAGTATTGTGGGCAACGTTATCCCATTTACAGGCCCCTGAACTCACCCCTGAAGATCGTACGCTGCTTTTCCGTTCCCGTGCCTGTATCCCTGCGTTGTTTGAAGGATTTGACGATACACCGGTATTGGTTCACGGTAATCTTTCGCTACGCAGCATGCTCAAAGATCCGCGCAGCGATCAGTTACTGGCGATGATTAATCCCGGCACCGTGTTATGGGCGCCGCGCGAGTTTGATCTCTTCAGATTGTGGGAAAAAGGAATGAGCGAGCAACTGCTGTTTGGTTATCTCCACAAAGCACCCGTTTCGGAAACGTTCCTTGCCCGTCGCTGGTTGTATCTGGTGTGGGAATCTGTCGCACATCTGATCCATACCGGCAAGCTCGATCGCCGTCAGTTCGATTATGCACGACAACAACTGTTGCCGTGGCTTAACTGAGCGGCTTCGCAGCGGGTGCCGGCAGTGTCATCCATTGCCATATGCGCCCCAGCGTTTCATACCATGCCCGCTCACTGTGAGACAGGAACAGTGCCTGTGGTAATGCTTTTTCCCACGGATTGAGCGGGGAATCTATCGCAAGTTGATTTGCCGGTGCCGGAATAGGATTCAGTCCCAGTTGCCGGAAAAAAATAATCGCCCGCGGCAGATGATTAGCCGATGTCACCAGCACAAAGGGCTGCTCTCCCAGCATTTCTTTCACCTGTAAAGCTTCCTGATGTGTATCCCGTGGCCTGTCGAGTAAAATAATATCGCTTTGCGGCACACCTAAACTCTCCGCCACTTTTCCGGCAACCGCAGCGCTGCTCACCGGATTGGTCATGGCCCGCGCACCGGTGAAGATCATTTTCGAACCGGGGTTTGCCCGGTAAATGCGGATCCCTTCGGCCACGCGAGGAAGACTGTTACTGATGAGATTAGAACTCGGTGCCCACGCCGGATTATAGGTATAACCCCCACCCAGTACGACGACATATTTTACCGGCGCATGGCCGTCAGCCTGATAAGTCGGGTAGACCGATTCAATGGGGCGGAGCAGGTTATCCGCCACAGGTTGCAGGCTGAGCAGCAACAGAAGCAGCCAACTCAGTGAAAAAAACACTTTTCCGGTTTTTTGCCACCGGGTTATCCACAGCAATACCAGTGCTATCGCCATGAGAAGCAGAATAAATGGCAGAGGTAATAGCAGGCCTCCCAGCGTCTTTTTTAGGGTAAATAACATCAGAAACCGATCCTTTTGGGTGAAAAAACGACATCCGGGCGTGAATCCGCGTCAGGATGATTTATTCTATGCCAGCCTGTGCCAAAATAGCACTTCACCCGGCATTGCCGCACAGCCATCATTCACCAAATTGTTTTCAGAAGCAGGGTTCATTTCATGCAGGATCGTAATTTCGACGATATGGCCGAGAAATTCTCGCGCAATATCTACGGCACAACAAAGGGACGTATCCGTCAGGCTGTGCTGGGTCAGGATTTGCATGATTTATTACAGACTTTGCCTCAGCGGCCATTGCGTATCCTTGATGCGGGCGGCGGGGAAGGACAAATGGCCTGCGAACTGGCTGCTTTAGGACATAAGGTCTTGTTGTGTGATCTTTCCGGTGAGATGATCCGGCGCGCTGAGGCTGCTGCGCTGGAAAAAGGTGTGAGCAACAACATGCAATTTGTACAATGTCCGGCTCAGAATATCGCCGAACATTTGGAACAACCGGTTGATCTGATATTGTTCCATGCGGTCATCGAATGGCTGGCAGAGCCACAGCAGGCAATGGCTGCGCTGGTAGATTGCCTGGCACCGGGCGGGGCATTATCGCTGATGTTTTACAATATCCACGGTCTGGTCATGCGGCATATGATCCTCGGCAATTTCGGTCATGTTGAAGCCGGTGTGCCAAAAATCAAAAAAAGCTCCCTGCTACCCGATCATCCACTGGAACCGGCTCAGGTTTATCAGTGGCTGGAAGAACTTGGAATGCAGATCAGCGGCAAGACCGGTGTTAGAGTGTTCCATGATTATTTGCGAAACAGACAACAACATAAACAGGATTTTGACGAGCTTCTGGCGCTGGAGCAGCGTTATTGCCGCCAGGAACCTTTTGTTAGTTTGGGACGTTACATCCACGTGATGGCGCACAAACCCATTCTGAAGGACGAATTATGAGCGAATTTTCCCAGACTGTACCCGAACTGGTCGCCTGGGCACGAAAAAATGATTTCTCAATTTCGCTGCCAACGGAGCGGCTGGCTTTTCTTCTGGCGATTGCCACATTAAACAGCGAGCGCCTTGATGGGGAAATGAGTGAGGGTGAACTGGTCGATGCATTTCGTCACGTCAGCAAGGGATTTGAGCAGACAAACGAAACCATCACCGTACGTGCCAATAATGCCATCAATGACATGGTGCGTCAGCGTTTGCTCAACCGTTTCGTCAGTGAACTGGCTGACGGTAATGCTATCTATCGCCTGACGCCTTTGGCGATCGGCATTTCAGATTATTACATCCGCCAGCGTGAATTCTCTACGTTGCGGTTGTCTATGCAATTGTCGATTGTGGCGCAGGAACTCAAGCGTGCGGCGGATGCAGCCGAAGAGGGTGGCGATGATTTCCACTGGCATCGCAATGTTTACGCGCCACTGAAATACTCCGTTGCTGAAATTTTTGACAGCATCGATATGACGCAAAGGGTCATGGACGAACAGCAGCAGGGCGTGAAAGATGACATTGCCGCGTTGCTGAATAAAGACTGGCGCGCGGCAATTTCCAGTTGTGAAATCCTCCTGTCAGAAACCTCGGGCACGCTGCGTGAATTGCAGGATACGTTAGAAGCCGCCGGTAACCTGTTACAGGCGCATCTTATGCGTATTCAGGATGCCACGATGGTCGAACTCGATTTGAGCTTTGTCGACAAACTGGTTTTCGACTTGCAGAACAAACTCGACCGTATTACCAGCTGGGGTCAGCAGGCAATTGACCTGTGGATTGGCTATGACCGCCATGTGCATAAATTTATCCGTACCGCCATCGATATGGATAAAAACCGGGTGTTTGCGCAACGTCTGCGCCAGTCGGTGCAGAACTACTTTGATCAGCCGTGGACGCTGACGTTCGCCAATGCCGATCGTCTGCTGGATATGCGTGATGAAGAACTGGCCCTGCGTAGCGAAGAAGTGACCGGCGAACTTCCGCCAGATCTTGAGTTTGAAGAGTTTAACGAAATCCGCGAACAACTTGCGGCATTGATTGAACAGGCCTTACAGGTTTATCAGCAACAAAAAACGCCGCTCAATCTGGGCATGGTAATGCGCGAATACCTTAAACAGTATCCGCGTGCCCGACATTTTGATGTCGCGCGAATTGTGGTCGACCAGGCCGTGCGCCTTGGTGTGGCTGAAGCAGATTTTTCAGGATTGCATGCTGAATGGCAGGCAATCAATGATTACGGAGCCAAGGTGCAGGCCCATGTCATCGACAAATATTGAACACATAATGCCAGCTAAGCTGGCGCAGGCACTGGCAAACTCAGTGTTTCCTGCTCTCGACAGTCAGCTGCGTTCTGGCCGTCATATTGGCATTGATGAACTGGATAACCATGCTTTTCTGATGGATTATCAGGAAGAAATGGAACTCTTTTACAGCCGCTACAATGTGGAATTAATCCGGGCACCGGAAGGTTTTTTCTATCTGCGTCCGCGCTCGACCACGCTTATCCCGCGTTCAGTGTTATCTGAACTGGATATGATGGTGGGGAAAATTCTTTGCTATTTGTATCTGAGCCCGGAACGTCTGGCGCATGAGGGGATTTTTACTCAGCAGGAACTGTACGACGAATTACTGAGCCTGGCGGATGAAAGTAAATTACTCAAATACGTCAATCAGCGCTCAACCGGCTCAGATTTGGATCGCCAGAAGTTGCAGGACAAAGTTCGTACGTCGCTCAATCGCCTGCGCCGTCTGGGTATGGTGTATTTCATGGGTGTTGACAGCAGCAAGTTCCGTATCACCGAAGCGGTATTCCGTTTTGGTGCGGATGTCCGCAGCGGCGATGATGCGCGCGAAGCACAGTTGCGGATGATCCGCGACGGTGAAGCGATGCCTGTCGACAGCGCGCTGTCACTGAATGACGAAAGTGAGGACGGCGAACCGCTGGCAGGGCAGCAAGGGCATGAGAGCGCAGAGGATGAACAGGAATGATTGAACGCGGTAAATTTCGCTCACTGACGCTGGTTAACTGGAACGGGTTCTTCGCCCGTACGTTTGACCTTGATTCACTGGTCACCACGCTTTCCGGCGGCAACGGGGCGGGTAAATCCACCACAATGGCGGCTTTCGTCACCGCCCTGATCCCCGATCTGACGTTACTGCATTTCCGTAACACAACGGAAGCGGGCGCCACCTCCGGTTCACGTGATAAAGGTCTGCACGGTAAATTACGTGCGGGTGTCTGTTACTCGGTTCTGGATGTGGTGAACTCGCGTCACCAGCGCATTGTTGTGGGGGTTCGCCTGCAGCAGGTCGCCGGCCGTGACCGTAAAGTCGATATCAAACCTTTCACCATTCAGGGTTTGCCGGTTGCGGTGAATCCGACAGAAATGCTGACCGAGACGGTCGGCGAACGTCAGGCCCGCGTGCTGCCTTTGCAGGAGCTGAAAGATCGCGTTGAGGCAATGGAAGGCGTACAGTTCAAGCAGTTCAACTCCATTACTGATTATCATGCCCTGATGTTTGATCTGGGTGTGATTCCGCGTCGTTTACGTTCAGCATCCGACCGCAGTAAATTTTATCGTCTGATTGAAGCCTCACTTTACGGCGGTATTTCCAGTGCCATCACTCGTTCCCTGCGCGACTATTTGTTGCCGGAAAACAGTGGTGTGCGTAAAGCTTTCCAGGATATGGAAGCGGCGCTGCGTGAAAACCGCATGACGCTGGAAGCGATCCGCGTGACGCAATCTGACCGCGATCTGTTTAAGCATCTGATTTCTGAAGCAACGTCTTACGTAGCCGCAGACTATATGCGTCATGCCAATGAGCGCCGCATTCATCTCGATGGTGCGCTTGTGCTGCGTAATGATTTGTTTAGCAGCCGCAAGCAGTTATCCGGCGAACAATATCGTCATGTCGAAATGGCGCGTGAGCTGGCCGAACAAAGTGGTTCGCAAAGCGATTTGGAAACCGATTATCAGGCCGCCAGCGATCATCTGAGTCTGGTTCAGACGGCGATGCGTCAGCAGGAAAAAATCGAGCGTTATGAAAGTGACCTCGAAGAGCTGACGTATCGTCTGGAAGAGCAGAACGAAGTGGTGGCCGAAGCCAGCGAGCAGCACGCCGAATATGAAGCACGCGCTGAGGCCGCTGAACAGGAAGTGGATGAGCTGAAAAGCCAGCTGGCCGATTACCAGCAGGCGCTGGATGTTCAGCAGACCCGTGCGATCCAGTATCAGCAGGCGTTACAGGCGATTGAACGTGCGCGCGACTTGTGTCAGATCCCCGATCTGAGCATTCAGAATAGCGAAACATGGCTGGAAACGTTCCAGGGCAAAGAACAGGAAGCCACTGAAATCCTGTTGATGCTGGAACAGAAGATGAGTGTTGCTTCTGCCGCCCATAATCAGTTTGAAACCGCTTATCAGTTGGTGGTGAAAATCGCCGGTGAAGTGAGCCGCAGTGAAGCCTGGCAGACGGCACGTGAATTACTGCGTGACTGGTCTTCCCGGCAGCATCAGGCTGAGCGTGTCGAACCGCTGCGCATGCGGTTGTCCGAACTTGAAGGCCGCCTGCGTGAGCAGCAGGATGCTGAGCGTCAGCTGCAGGAATTCTGCAAACGTACGGGGCAGGATGTGCACCCTGAAGATCTGGACGAAATGCAGCGTGAGCTGGAAGTTCAGATTGAAGAATTACAGGGTGTGGTGTCGCAGGCAGGTGAACGTCGCATGGAAATGCGCCAGGAGCTTGAACGTGTCCAGTCGCGCATTCGTGAACTGACCGCCCGTGCCCCCGTCTGGCTGGCCGCGCAGGAAGCACTCAGTCAGTTAAGCGAGCAAAGTAAGGAACCGCTGGAAAGCAGCCAGCAGGTGACCGAATACATGCAGCAACTTCTGGAAACGGAACGCGAAACGACAGTTGAGCGTGACGAAGTGGCTGCCCGCAAACGTCGCATTGAAGGGCAAATTACCCGCCTCAGCCAGCCGAGTGGTGCGGAAGATTCCCGCATGATCGCGCTGGCAGAACGTTTCGGTGGCGTATTGTTGTCGGAAATTTACGACGATGTCACCATCGACGATGCGCCTTACTTCTCCGCATTGTATGGTCCGTCCCGTCACGCAATTGTGGTACCTGATTTATCTCTGATCCGCGACCAACTTGACGGTCTGGATGATTGCCCGGAAGATCTCTATCTCATCGAAGGGGATCCGCAGTCATTTGATGACAACGTGTTCGAAGTGGAAGAAATGCAGGGTGCGGTACTGGTTAAAACGGGTGATCGTCAGTGGCGTTATTCTCACTTCCCGCAAGTGCCGTTGTTTGGCCGTGCGGCGCGTGAGAACCGTCTGGAAACCCTGCATAAAGAACGCGAAAGCCTGTCAGAACGTTATGCGACATTGTCGTTTGATGTGCAGAAAATTCAGCGCGCACATCAGGCGTTCAGCCGCTTTATCGGCAGCCATTTAGCCGTGGCGTTCGATGCCGATCCTGAAGCTGAAATCCGTACCCTGAGCGGACGCCGCGGTGAGCTGGAACGCGCCATTAATGCGCATGAAGGCCAAAATCAGCAACAGCGCCAGCAATATGAGCAGGCGAAAGATGCTATCGGCATGCTCAATAAATTGCAGCCGCGTGTCGGTTTGCTATGCGATGAGACGCTGATTGATCGGGTCGAAGAAATTCGTGAAGAGATGGAAGAGGCGCAGGATTGCGCCCGTTTCATTCAGCAGCACGGTGTTTCACTGAGCAAGCTGGAACCGCTGGTATCGGTGCTGCAAAGCGACCCGGAACGGCATGAGCAACTGAAAGAAGATTACGCCCAGGCGCAGCATGTACAGCGACTGGCGAAGCAGCAGGCATTTGCCCTGACCGAAGTGGTTCAGCGCCGTGCTCACTTCAGTTATACCGACTCTGCCGGTATGCTCAATGAAAACAGCGACCTGAATGATAAACTGCGTCAGCGTCTGGAACATGCGGAAGCAGAACGTACACGCGCCCGTGAACAAATGCGTCAGCATCAGACGCAACTGACGCAGTACAGTCAGGTTCTGGCCTCGCTGAAAAGTTCGTTCGATGCCAAACGCGATATGCTCAAGGAACTGAGTCAGGAATTACAGGATATCGGCGTTCAGGCGGATGCCAATGCGGAAGCACGCGCCAAAACCCGCCGTGACGAACTGCACAGCGCGCTCAGTACTAACCGTGCGCGCTGTAATCAGCTTGAAAAGCAAATCACCTTCTGCGAAGCAGAAATGGATAACCTGCAGAAGAAACTGCGCAAACTTGAGCGTGATTATCATCAGAGCCGCGAACAGGTTGTGACCGCAAAAGCGGGCTGGTGTGCGGTGATGCGTTTGGTGAAAGACAATGGTGTTGAACGTCGTCTGCACCGCCGTGAGCTGGCTTATATGGATGGCGACGAACTGCGTTCCATGTCAGATAAATCCCTGGGTGCGCTGCGTCTGGCGGTGTCTGATAACGAACATCTGCGCGATGTGCTGCGTCTGTCCGAAGATCCGAAACGCCCTGAGCGCAAAATCCAGTTCTATATTGCCGTCTATCAGCATCTGCGCGAACGTATCCGCCAGGATATTATTCGTACCGATGATCCGGTTGAAGCGATTGAACAGATGGAAATCGAGCTGGGACGTCTGACCGAAGAGCTGACAGCCCGTGAGCAACAACTGGCGATCAGTTCCCGCAGCGTGGCAAATATCATCCGCAAAACCATTCAGCGCGAACAAAATCGTATTCGTCAGCTTAACCAGGGGCTGCAGGCAGTGGCGTTTGGTCAGGTGAAAAGCGTCCGTCTGAATGTGAACGTGCGTGAAGCGCATGCGGGACTGCTGGATGTGCTTTCTGAACAGCAGGAACAGCATCAGGACCTGTTCAGCAGCAACCGTCTGACTTTCTCGGAGGCGCTGGCGAAACTCTATCAGCGTCTGAACCCGCAAATTGATATGGGTCAGCGCACACCGCAAACTATTGGCGAAGAACTTCTGGATTACCGCAACTATCTCGAAATGGAAGTGGAAGTAAACCGGGGTTCGGATGGCTGGCTGCGCGCAGAAAGCGGGGCGCTGTCAACAGGTGAAGCGATCGGTACCGGTATGTCGATTCTGGTAATGGTTGTTCAGAGCTGGGAAGATGAGTCGAGCCGTATGCGAGGAAAGGATATTTCGCCTTGTCGTCTGCTGTTCCTCGATGAAGCCGCGCGTCTGGATGCGAAATCTATTGCCACACTGTTTGAGCTTTGCGACCGTCTGGAAATGCAACTGATTATCGCAGCACCGGAAAACATCAGCCCGGAAAAAGGGACGACGTATAAACTGGTGCGTAAAGTCTTTGGCAATAATGAGCATGTACACGTCGTTGGTTTGCGTGGATTTGCCGCTGAACAGCCTGCTCTGGTCAATACGGAAGCTGACGTTTCCTGATTATTTTCAGATAAAACAGCTGATTGATTTTAAAAGCCCCGGCCTATGAT
>NZ_JAFMOS010000466.1 GCF_019049755.1 Rahnella perminowiae | reverse complement strand
GCCGTACAAACAGCTTAGGAAAACTCTCAATTATCTTTTTATTTATCGGTTTAATTTACGCAGCATTTAACCGAAGCCTGTATCTTTTTGCGCCGCATTTACTTTCCAACGGTGCATTTAATTTCATTGTCATGCAGACACTGTTTTATCTGCCATTTTTCATCCTGGGTGCGCTTGCTTATAAATTCTCCTGGCTGAAAGAACTGTTTCTGAAACCGTCGGCTACCGCCGGTGTAGTCAGCATTTTCCTGTTCGCGGCTTACATGTTCAATCAACATGTCAATACACCCCAGCTGTACTCGATGGAAATCGATGCCATCATCACAACCCTGCTCGGGTTCCTGATGGTCAATGTGGTGTTTTCCTTCAGCCACTATTTACTCAATTTCCAGGCACCGTGGATCACCTACCTGGTCAATTCATCCTTATTTATCTATCTTATCCACCATCCTTTAACGCTGATTTACGGGGCGTTCATTACACCGAAAATCCATAGCGACTGGTTGGGGTTCTGGCTGGGGCTGGTATTTGTATTCGGTATCGCCTTTTTGCTGTATGAGATCCATAAGCGCATCCCTATCCTGCGGTTCCTGTTCTCAGGCAAACCACAGCAGCCGGTTAAAAAGAACTCAACCGACGTGCCGCCGCAGAATCAGGCTTCCTGATGCCAGACGACAAAAAGCGCCCTCAGGCGCTTTTTGTAAGACGGATAAAGTAAGAGGGGATTATTTAGTGCTTATCAGTCCCATTGATTTTGCCCACTCTGAAATGTGCCCCCGATAAAAGAAAGTGATGTCCAGCTCCAGCGAACATTCCTTTGAGGGTGTCACGCTGCCCAGACACGGGTATTCCTGCGGACGATATTCAAAAAGAAAATCATCCATTTCCTCATCAGTCAGCAACTTATCGCCTTCTATTTTATCCTGATAGAAATAGGCATCCAGCATCCAGGTACGGTATTCAAAGTCGTTTTTAATCAGTTGCATAGGGATAATCTCGCTAAATGACATATTACATATCTGACAGGGTTTTCCCCTGTGTGACGGCCTGTTTCATCAGATATGTGCCGTAGTCGAGCCATCCATTGCCGATCTCATAACAGGAAATTAACATACAAATGATCATTAGCAAGCTGCAATTGCTCTTAAAAGGCTTTTACCGAACTCATCCGCACTTAATAGCAAAAAAACACATCCTTATATAATTCAAACAAATGAATCACGTCACTTTCATTGATAAACCAATTAGTTAGGAGAATATTATTAATCGCGGGGGATAAGGGCCAGGCTAGCTTAGGATGGGATGGGATGGGATGTGAAGGGAACAGAACTGACATTGGGGATACTTTTGCATCGCCACTGCCAACCCTGTTCCCAAAATCTTTTTAACGCCTGTCATTCAACTCATCAAACTTGTGTTACCAACGCCCCGGAGGCGGACCTTCGCGCCAGTGTCCCGGAGGGCCATCACGCCAGTGACCAGGAGGACCATCGCGCCAATAGCCGGGTGGCGGACCTTCATGCCAGTATTCATGATGCCAGTAGCGTGGCGGTGGTGCCGGTTCGTAATAAACCCAGTGACCGCGGCCTTCATCACGATAATGATGCTCCCACCAGCCCGGTGGACGCCAGTCGCCCCCATCCCAATAGTATCCGCGGTCGTCACGGTCACCGATATGCAGTGACAACCCTGGCATATTAACGCCAAGCTCGACGTTCGCCTGTGCGACAGCTGGCAAAGTTAGCAAAACGGCGAGAACTAAAATCAGTTTTTTCATTGTGAACCTCACAACCTGCTTATCAGGTGGTGACAAAGTACTCCCGGCTATCTTCCTGTTCTATAGGAATTTATCCCAAAAAAAAACCCTTAACGGAACCCTTACAATTGCATCAGTACGCCATTGCGGGCAACCCGTTGCAACGCTATGGCGGCAAAGGAAATTCAGCGCATAAGGGCGAAGTAACCCTGAATGACAGATACAAAAAAACCGCCGTGGCGGTTTTCTGTTTGCTGCTTTGTTGTGCGAAATCAGCCGGGCAAAATCAGATTTTGCAGCCTTCGCAGTCACTTTCGTCCTGAACGGCTTCAGGCACTTCCGCTGCTTTTTCAGCTGCTTTAACTTCGGCAGTTTCCAGTGCAGCATCAATGTCAAAATCAAAAATATCGTCGCTCATTCTCATCACCTTAAATGTTCAAAATCGTATCCAGTATAAACGACAGGCCATGCCCGGCGTCGGTTTTTTTGTGCCCTGAGGCCGCAGGATTTGCATAAAGTGCCTCGGGAAACCATAGTTATAGTGAATGCAACTGTGTCACGGAGACACTTTTTCGAAATAAATATGAGGAGAACCGGATGACGACGTCAAACATCAAAGCGTGGGCAAATACCCGTGAAACCTCTCACGAAATCGCTGAGGCCATTTTCGAACTGGCGAATAACGACGAGACGCTGGCACAGAAAATCTGGGAAGAAGGCAACGATGAAGTATTGCCTATCGCATTCGCCAAAACCAAGGAAGACCATTTGTTCTGGGGCGAAGAGAAGATTGACCGGAAAAATGTCTGATAATCACTGCGTCAGCGGCTGACAACCAGCCCTGAGTCTGACTTAGGGCTGAATCTGCGTTAAAGCATCAGGGCGTTAGCTGTCGAAGCCAAATCCCATTTTATGTGCCCACTCAAAGATTTGCTCTTTGTAGAAAAAACGTGGTTCACACACCCCTGGCTCGCCGGGTGTCTGGATCATCACAGCCACGCACGGATAAGCCACCGGGCGGGCGTCAAAGATAAAATCATCCACTTCCTGATCGGCAAACTCAGAGGTTTCGCCTACCGCGCTCGCCTGGAATATTTCATCCATTATCCACTGACGGTATTCAAATTCGTTGCTGATAAATTTCATCATTCACCTCTGCCTGGCTTTTACTCTGCTTGCGGCCATTGCCGGATTAAATCAATCGTGTAAGGCGTCGCCGCCACAGCAAGGACACACTTCGGCACGGGCCACGGACATTTGTGCACTGCCGTCGCTGTCCCACTCCACTCTCAAAGGTTTGCCGTTATCGTGTTCGGCTTTGATGAAACGATCAAAATGCGCAGCCTGCCCGGTCATCGTTTCGGTAACTAACAGTTCATCGCCACCATAAATGCGTGCGGTAGCTTGTGCATCCTGTTTTTCGCCCGAAATGATTTTGTGCAGATGATGAATGGTAAGTTTGATTCGTTCCACTGGTCGCTCCTGTAACGGCTCAACATCTTTTTTCGCACAGTGATATACATTCACGAAAATGATGTCCAGCCGCTATTTTATCAGAGCATGCAGGGTAACGTCATGGCCTGTTGCCATGTTTAGCGGTGTTATGAGTGAGCTAACTGTGCGGTTCCGGTGCCGTCTGGCAACTGGCGCTCCAGCCGGGCCAGATCATAGACATCATAGAAATCCACAAAACCTTTGTGGCGGACAATCGATTCTATCCGGTTTTTAATGTGTTCACTGACCTCAGCAGCGCTGAGAATTTGCTTCACGGCATCAGCGGGAAGCTCACGGCTGAAATACCATTCGCCGTTATAGCAAACGCGTAAATCGAGCACCCCGATATCTTCATAGCGATAAACCGGTTTAATTTCCAGCAATAACATCGCGGACATAAAGATCAGGAAAGCCGTAAATCCGATAAACCATCCGAGCCCCATATAAGGTGAAACGTACATGACGATGCCTACGGCGATATACCCAACCAGCATAGCCAGGCATAACCATGGGTGATTTACAAAAAACTCAGCATTGATCCGCGCCTTACCATCGCGCCCTTCCAGGCGGTTGATGCGATCAATTTCACTGTTTAATACGTTTTTGATTACGTCCATCTCATACCTCATTGCGTCACGACTATAATGCAATCTGATTGTATTATTTTATCACGACAACTGTTATAGCGCGTAGAGCAGTTAACCGCTGTTAATCGTCAAACTGTTATAGTTTTGCACTTACATTCTACTCACCATGGAATCCGCTCAATGCATGTCAGATAAAAGGAGATCATCATGGCATTATTAATTGTAGAGAGACCGGCCAAAAAGCTGGTCAGCTACCGGGTGGTTGGCCCCTATCAGGAGTCAATCCACAGTGGTTTTCAGCAACTGATGAAATGGGCTGCGCGGCACCATCAGACGCAAAATGAATGGCTGACGTGGTTTCATGATAATCCTGATATCACGCCGGCAGAAGCTTTGCGTGCTGATCCGTCAGTATGTGTAGCCGATAATTTTATTCTGGATGATGCACAGGGACTGGCGTTGCAAACATTGCCGGGAGGCACGTATGCGGCGTATCACACCACAATAACAGACGGCAATTTTGAAAAGGTCTGGCGGGAATTCTATAGCCAACTGCTGGCCAGTACGACCTATCGTCCGGACGGAAAAGCGTGCTTTGAACACTATCTCAGCGACGGTTCCAACAATGGCATCTGGGAAGTGGTTCTCTATCAGTCAGTCGAAAAAATCCCGGCAATCCGCTGAAAGCGTTAAACCAGCAATGCAATATCGGACTGCACACAAAAATCGAGATAAGCCTGTGGTGGTTCAGCATCGCTGACCACCACATTAAATCGTGCGAGGGGTGCGATAGCGGCGGGCCTGACCTGATCAAACTTGCTGCTGTCAGCAACGAGAATACTCTGCGCTGAGCGTTCTATGGCCTGATGTTTCATCAGTAACTCATCAAAATTAAAACACGTCACACCGTGCCCGATCGTGACGCCCGCAGCGGAAATAAAAGCTTTCGCCGGGCGGATAAAGTCGAGCTCACTGCTGCGTCCGAGAGGCGTAAAAATGCTGTTACTGGATTTAAACGCCCCACCGCACAGGATAACTTCGCAGTGAGGTTTTTCCTGTAGCGCAAGAAAGGTATTCAGCGAATAGCAAATGGCGGTAAACACCCGGTCATCGACAATATTTTCAATGACATAAGGCATTGTTGTACCGCAGTCAAAAAATACCGTGTCATTATCCTCGATCAGGCTGGCCGCGCGGGCAGCAAGGCGTTGTTTCTCAGCAATATGGCGTGTTTTCTGTTCACTGATAAAGTAATGCGTCGCCGGATTATTTTTCGGATCAATAACAATATAACCGCCAAGCAAAATTACCGGCGCAGGGGCCGCGCTGAGGTCCCGACGGACCGTCATTTCCGAAACATCAAGCAGTAAGGACGCTTCTTTAAGGTGAATTTTGTCGGTCTTTTTTAATGCCAGCAAAAGACGCTGGATCCTGTCTTCACGCTTATTTTCCATGATGCTATCTCACGCCTTCCCGGTTCGCAGCCGCCCACTATACCGCTGCCCGCCAGCCACCGCAAACCCCGCTAACACTGACATTACTGCAACTGACGAAGTGTCAGATAACCGCCAAACACAGCACCCGTATCAATATAAAACTGATTGGCAAATTGCATGGCAGACTCGACCGGCGTATGTCCAAAATAAAATTCATCAGCGCCCGTAATCGACTGAAAACGACCGGCCAACGCATAATTCACACGGTCACGATTCCAGATAACTTCATAACCATCCATAGGTTTACCGAAAACATATTCGCCGGAAGGATAATCAGCATGAGCCACTACGATGTGCCTGCCCGCACGGGTGGTGAGTTCGAGGATATGTGGCAGCTTGTCAGCCTGTAAAATCAGCGCTTTTGCCTGTTCCTGTTGCTCCTGATCAAGTGCATAAAACCAGTCTCCGCCATTACGTAACCAGCGCGAGATATTCTCTTCGTGTATGGCATCAATCGCCATCTGCTCGTGGTTTCCACGTACACAGGCGAACCAGCTTTCATTAAGCAGTTTCAAACAGCCGACACTGTCAGGCCCACGATCGGCCAGATCGCCCACCGATAACAGCAGATCACGGTGGGGATCGAAAGCCACTTTCGCCAGTTTCTCCTCAAGCAGACTCAGGCAACCATGCAAATCGCCGACAATATAAATGTGTCTGTATATTGAACAATCAATACGCTGGTACAGAGCAGAAATCATACTTGGCAAAAATCCATAATCGGAACGAATACCTTAAGTGTAATGCAAGATGATGAGGAGAAAAGCGGAGAAAAGTGGCAGAAAACTTTCCTCTTCTCATCAGCGGCTTGTGCGCTCTCTACACTGAGTTGGCGCTGAAATCCACTGATAATTAAATTATCGTTAAGTAACTGACGCCTTTTTGTGCTAGACTATTGCCCGCTCTAAGTAAAACCGGAGGTTTTATGAGTTCCACAGTTTTAAGCGCTCAAGACGAGTGTCCGTTGTGTCAAAGCACGAATAAGACGTCGGTTAATATGTCGGCGAAAATAGTTACTGTGACCTGCACTTCTTGTGGCCGGTACAGTATCTTCCGCAAAACCATGGAAGAGATCTCAATCGACAGGAAGAAACGCGTTGCTCTGCAGGCGTTTTTCACCAGCCAGCCTAACTACCATTTGCCGCTATCAATCAGGGCATTGAGCAACACTGATTCATCGGGTGAATTCTGACCCTAAAAACGCCCCTCGGGGCTGTTTTAATCTCTGTTTTCTTCATCCCTTTTAATTCAACATCCGACACCGTGTTCAGAATATTTCATTCTGTCTGAGGCCGTGTGCGTGAAGGATGTATCGAAGAAACACTTAAGGCCCCTGTACAGGTGGCCTTTTTTATTGCATCAGGAAGGCATGAATTTCAGGCATAAAAAAACCACCCGAGGGTGGCTATAAACGACATTACTACTGTATTGCTTTTGATTATTCGGTTAATTTTCCATGGTACCCGGGACGAGACTTGAACTCGTACAGCCATAAGCCGAGGGATTTTAAATCCCTTGTGTCTACCGATTCCACCACCCGGGCTCCGGGAAAATTGGAGGCGCGTTCCGGAGTCGAACCGGACTAGGCGGATTTGCAATCCGCTACATAACCGCTTTGTTAACGCGCCTTAAATCTTACTACTTGTCTTGCACTTAAACCAATTCAACAATCAGTTTAAGAAAATTTGGAGCGGGAAACGAGACTCGAACTCGCGACCCCGACCTTGGCAAGGTCGTGCTCTACCAACTGAGCTATTCCCGCTTTAATCAGAACATACTGATTTTTTTAACTAATCTTTTGGCACAAGACTGGCTGCCTTCCGATGCGTTGCATTCTACTGACCTGACAGATTGAGTCAATAAAATTATCTGCTTCATGCGATCGTTTGACGTTTTTTGCGGCAGTTTGATCAGGGTTCCAGCAAATCATGGCGCGCAGCGTTCAGATATTGGAACATTGACCAGAAAGTCAGCACTGCCGCAATATAAAGTGCAACGACACCCACCCACACCACGATGGCATCAGGACGCCATAACAGCGCGACCAGCGACAGCATTTGCGCTGTGGTTTTCACTTTACCGATCCAGGAAACCGCCACACTGCTGCGTTTGCCAATCTCAGCCATCCACTCACGTAGCGCGGAAATAATGATTTCACGGGCAATCATGGTGGCGGCCGGGAGAGTAATCCACCAGGAATGAAAATACTCAGCCACCAGCACCAGCGCAATCGCCACCATCACTTTATCGGCGACCGGATCAAGGAATGCACCGAAACGCGTCGTCTGCTTCCAGCGGCGAGCCAGATAGCCGTCAAACCAGTCTGTCACGGCAGCAAAAACGAAAATCAGCGCACAGGCCATTGATGCCCACGGATAAGGCAGGTAAAAGGCCAGCACGAAGAACGGTATCAGTACAACGCGGAACAGGGTAAGGCACGTAGGTATATTAAATTGCATAGCGAAGGTAACTGTTTGTCCGGTGTGGATATTATGAGTATGTTGCTACATTGCCCTTAGTGTTTCAACGCATTATGAATCTTTTCTGCCAATGCGATTGAAATACCCGGTACCTGCGCAATTTCCTCTACGCTGGCATTCAGTAATGGCTGAATGCCTCCCATGTACTTCAGTAAAACCTGACGCCGTTTCGGTCCGACGCCTTCAATTTCTTCCAGTGCGCTGGTCGTACGGACTTTTGCACGTCTCTGCCGGTGGCCGGTAATGGCATGGTTATGCGAATCATCACGAATATGCTGGATGAGATGTAACGCCGGTGAATCCGCAGGTAACGCGATCCCTTCACCTTCTGGCACAAAGAACAGAGTTTCGAGCCCGGCTTTACGATCCGCACCTTTCGCAATACCAATCAGTAAAGGTTTAGATTTGTCCCACTCTACATTCAGCGAATGAAACACATCCAGCGCCATGCCGAGTTGCCCTTTACCACCATCAATAAAAATGACGTCAGGAATTTTATTATCATCGAGCGCTTTGCCATAGCGACGTTGCAGTACCTGCGCCATCGCCGCGTAGTCATCGCCGGGCGTAATACCGGTAATGTTATAGCGCCGGTATTCAGAACGTACCGGACCATTGCTGTCAAAAACCACGCAGGACGCGACCGTCTGCTCGCCCATAGTATGGCTGATGTCGAAGCATTCCATGCGGTTAATTTCCGCAAGATGGAGTGTTTTTGCGAGTTCTGACATCCGCTGATGGATTGTCGACTGCTGCGCCAGTTTGGTCGTCAGCGCAGCAGAGGCATTGGTGCGCGCCAGTTTCAGATAACGGGCACGGTCGCCCCGTGGTTTACTCTGGATTTGTACTTTGCGCCCGGCCAGTTCGCTGAGCGAATCGGCCAGGAGATCTTTTTCCGCCAGACTGAAATCCAGCAGAATTTCACCGGGCAGTGTCCGTTGCTGACTGCCCTGTAAATAAAATTGTCCGACGAAGGTTTGCACCACTTCGCCCAGATCGGTGCCGCCCGGTACTTTTGGAAAATAACTACGGCTGCCTAATACTTTGCCCTGACGGATAAACAGAACGTGCAGGCAAGCCATGCCTGAGTCGAAGGCCACGCCAATCACATCCAGATCTTCGCTGTTACCCGACACGAACTGTCGTTCTGTCACACGGCGTACAGCCTGGATTTGATCGCGTATCCGTCCGGCATCTTCAAAACGCAGCGTTTTACTGGCCTCTTCCATGCGGTTGACGAGTTGCGTGACCACCTGCTGGTCTTTACCGGAGAGGAAAAGGCGCACATATTCCACCTGATCTTTATAATCCTCCTCACTCACCAGCCCTTTGACACACGGCCCCAGACAGCGGCCAATCTGATATTGCAAACAAGGACGTGAACGGTTGCTGTAAACGCTGTTTTCACACTGGCGTATCGGGAAAAGTTTTTGCAGCAGCGCCAGTGTCTCACGTACGGCATAGGAATTCGGAAAAGGCCCGAAATACTCGCCTTTGGCGTGCTTAGCGCCGCGATGTACTGACAGTCTTGGATGGTTATCCGCGCTGAGGAAGATCAGCGGATATGACTTATCATCGCGCAACAATACGTTATAACGTGGCTGATAAAGTTTGATGTAATTATGTTCAAGAAGCAGCGCTTCGGTTTCCGTGTGGGTCACGGTGACATCAATTTGCGCGATGTTTTTGACCAGAGTTTCGGTTTTACGGCTGGAAACCTGGACGCGAAAATAACTCGAAAGACGTTTTTTGAGGTCTTTGGCTTTACCTACGTAGATTACGGTGCCGCTGGCGTCATACATTCTGTAGACGCCCGGCTGGCTGGTAACCGTTTTCAGAAAGGCTTTTGGGTCGAAACGCTCATCACTCACTGCCTGATTAAGTCTCCGTGTTGAATAAACCGTGTCGTATTGCCAGATGTGTTAACTCAACATCACCGCTAATATTTAATTTACTAAACATCCGATAACGATAACTGTTAACGGTCTTCGGGCTCAAGCTAAGTTGTTCAGAAATTTCATTGACCTTTTGCCCTTTAGTGATCATCAGCATGATCTGCAGTTCACGCTCCGATAAGGAATCAAAAGGCGTTTCGGACTGCGGTTCAATCTGGCTTAATGCCATTTGCTGAGCAATGTCGGAGGCAATATAACGCTGACCCGAGTCAACCAGACGAATGGCATTGACCACTTCCTGCGGAGCCGCCCCTTTGCTCAGGTAACCGGAAGCCCCCGCCTGCATTACTTTGGCTGGCAGCGGATTTTCAGTATAAATCGTTAAAATGATGATCTTGATACCGGGGGAAAAGCGGACGATTTTTTTGGTCGCCTCAAGCCCGCCAATACCTGGCATATTCATATCCATCAGGACGATATCAACGTCATTGGTCCGACACCATTTGACGGCATCTTCACCGCATTGCGCCTCACCAACAACTTTGATGCCTTTGATATCTTCCAGAATGCGTCGGATCCCTGCGCGCACCAGTTCGTGGTCATCAACAAGAAGAACGCTAATCAAAGAGAATTCTCCAAAAAATAAGGGCAACACACCGTCAGGGACTTCACACTTGTCTTACGTAAACCTACGTAGCGAACATTAAATTTGCTCTCAGACAGCTTATAAATGAAGAGAAGGTGACAAATAAGAGGCCAATATCAACAAACTCGCCCCACTACCGCTCATCGGTAGTATTTTTAAAACAGAAAGATACTGTGATTTATTATAGCCTGCGTATTTTACTCTATCAGGCGTTCCTGACCAAGAAATGTCTGCAAAAAACTAGTTTGCTGAATGTAAATGAGAAGTACAATCA
>NZ_JAFMOS010000467.1 GCF_019049755.1 Rahnella perminowiae | reverse complement strand
TGGGACTCACGAAATCAATTTCATATCCTTCTTTTGTGAGTACATCGTAGGGGTGAGACACCTCAGAAAGATAGAAACCACTGGGTGCGGCATCTTTACTCTCGGCTTGACCTTTACGGTCATGGCTGGTCAACACAAACAGGATACGTTTAGGCATTTTAACTTCCTCTATATCGGGGGACTTAAAGCAAAGTTCTTCTGACTGCATGCGACATAACAGACTTGTCATATTGAGTTTTATTGTGGAACAATCTATTTATCCTTTAAATAGACCTAAACGGACAAACACTTACCCCAAAATGAACAAAATAAACTTGAGAAATGACGACCTTGAAGTGTTTTTACACGTCGTCGACAGAAACAATTTCTCTGCCGCAGCACGAGACCTACACATACTCCCCAAGATGGTGAGCAAGCAGATAGCCAGGCTGGAAACTGCACTTGGCACTACACTT
The DNA here is from genome assembly GCF_019049755.1 of Rahnella perminowiae. Classification (GTDB taxonomy): domain Bacteria; phylum Pseudomonadota; class Gammaproteobacteria; order Enterobacterales; family Enterobacteriaceae; genus Rahnella; species Rahnella perminowiae. Next base: position 10,267 of record NZ_JAFMOS010000467.1, on the reverse strand, counting down.
TTTGAAAGAAACACCCGTAATCTACGTATTACAGACGAGGGCAGAGCTATAGCTGAGAGGGCTCGCGTAGCGTTGGCCGTTCTGGATGAGATGAAGGAACTTTCCCGAGGGGATAGTGAGGAGTTAAGCGGAAATATTCGTTTGACTGCGCCCGCACCGTTTGGCCGAAAATATGTTGCTCCTGCGATTGCTGCATTCTGCCAAGTCCATCCAAGGGTGGGCTTTGATTTAAGGTTATCTGACCAAATCCAGGATCTTTACAGTGGTGATTTCGATCTGGCTATTCGTATGGGGGATCTGGCTGATTCTCGTCTTTTGGCCAGAAAAATAGCAAATAATAGACGTGTTCTCATCGCATCGTCCGAATATCTGAAGAATCATCCACCCATTGAGCGACCAGAAGATCTTTTAAATCACAACTGCTTAGTGTTCGCATACCCGGGTTTTTTACACAATTCATGGACGTTACGTAAAGCCGGTCATGAAAGGAGCATCAGCGTTACTGGCAACCTTATCAGTGACAACGGAGACGTATTGCATGCCTGGAGTTTGGCGGGGCTTGGCATATCTCTTCGAGAAACTTGGGATATTCATGATGAATTGAGAGCTGGGAAATTTTGCAGAGTTCTGCCTGATTGGGAAGCAAACACATCTCAGATAAGTGTTGTCAGGGCGCGGCGAGAACCTATACCCCGTAGGCTAAGTGTACTTATCGATTTCATGACTGAAAGGTGGAAACGAGCACCATGGGATGATGATTAATGTTCTGGAAGGGAGTCCGAACCGGTCTATCAGAAGCTAACCGCTTTCCTGACCAACGGAATTTGTGATAACTCGATTTGAGTTGAGGTTGTCAACGTTAATAGATAAAAATACAATGATTGTTTAACCAATTTAAATGACCTGCCTCCAGGATTCGATACAACGCTCAGTTAGCAATGTCGGAATGTAATGGATTATGAAGATTCACTGGTAGCAACAGGTGAGGTATTAAAAAATGGCGCTGGCCGCTTCCTGTCTGCCTTACTCCGGCCAAATATCACTTTCGTAGCCGGTACAGATATTGATGCTGCAATGGCTATTCACCATGAGATCCATAAAGTGTGCTTTACTGCCAGATCAGTAAACTTCCCTGTGAGCTATGACCCTGAGTTTATTATCTCTGGTGAAGCGCATTCTGCAACGGTGTAAAACTCAATGCTGAATAACGCCGGTCAGCGGGGCGATTGCTAACAGTGACTGTATCAGCCAAACCTCCGCTCCTCGCTCATAGCAGTCTGTCCGCACCTTCAGGCGGCTTTGTTACATGAGCGGAAGTTGAAGGACTTATGGTAAAACGGTTGTATTAGGGGGGAGCCTGACAGATTGCTATTCAACACGTATCACATCAGGATGACGCTCTGTTGTTGCTTCATGGAAAATATCGCCCAGCCAGCCAATGATCTCGTCTTCTGCCATACTGTCCGGAATAGTAATATTGTAAAGCTGGGAAAGTTTTCGCTCTGTCAGGTCTGCGCGAAATATCAGCGGCGATCATCTTCGCGCTTGATCCCAATGTGTCGTCCCAATACGTTGTAACTCAACATTATTGTTTGTGCCATTCGGCATGGGTCAGTGTAAACAGCATGCTGGCTGGAGCATTTTCCACATCATGAATGTCACGTACATACCTTAGTCCGGCATTCGTTAGGACTTTCTGTGACGCTAGGTGATTTGCTCTTACTGTGGCAGATATATCAGGCAGTTTGAGCTCATTAAACCCATAGCTGACCGCATAGTTAGCAAACTCTGTCGCCAGGCCTTTTCCCCATGACTCAGTGGAGAAACGATATCCCAAGTTATTGATAGAAATATCGGCATAACTGCGGATGTTTAACCCGCCAAAACCGATAATCCTTTCAGGATTATCTTTTAACGAGATAGCCCAGTTTCCGAAACCGTAATCTTCCCAGTGTTTAAGCCATCGAACCAAGACATCACGAGCATAATCAATATCAGGATACGGTCCTGCAGGGTTAAACGTATTTGTGGCAGGGTCGCCATAAATTCTGAAAAGGTCATCTCCGTCTGAGTTGATTACAGGGCGAAGATTCAGTCGAGAGGTAGTTATCGGCAAAATGTCTCCTGAGTTTTTGATTCATTCAATGAGTTATCTTGCTGTTTTTATAACCAAAATACTTCAGATTCACAACAGGGATGTTATGTTTAAAATGATGAAAATATTTAGTAGTCCTCAGTAAACACCTGCTGTTCGCTCGCAGCGGACAGTCCGTCCGCGTCGGGCTGCTCCGTGCCATTAGCGGACATTGCCCGCACGAATATATCCATTGATGTGGGCAATTTTGCGATAGTTTTGCTTCATTGAGACTTGTCAGAAGAACATCCTGACAGCGCAATAAACCAGTAAAAGCGCCAGAATGCGATTAACTAACCGGCCATGCTTGCGAAACAGTGACTGGAACATATGACCAGCCAGAGCCCAGACCAGATTCCCTAAGCACCCTATGATGGCAAGCAGGATACTAACGGCAGTAACCCATAAAACATTCTGCGTATACGGCAAAACAAATGCAGACAGAGCGGTAATGCCATAAAGAATAATTTTTACGTTGGCAAACTGAAGCCAGAAACTCACCCAAAAACTGAGTGGTTGAGTTGCGTTCTCAGAGCTGTCTGATGAACTGTTAGCAATGCACCATGCGAGCCAAAGGATATACGCAGCACCAGCCCACACCAGCCAGCGGGTTGCTGACGGCAGTATGCTGATCAAACTATAGGTAAAGACGCCGCAGACCAGCATAAGCGCCAAAAAACCTGCACTCATTCCTGCCAATGTACGAAGGCTATTCCGAAAACCATATTGAGTCACTGAGCTAAGCGCCAGGATGTTGTTTGGTCCGGGTGTTAACGCGGTAATCAATGTATATGTCAAAAAACCACTAATGATTGTTGGTGTCACTTGTCTTCTCCTTGTTCCCGGAGCATAGTAGCCAGGTAAAAACATTCAAAAAAGTGAATGTTTTTAAAGTCACAGTTTCAATATTTAGATATTTACGTTTGAGGAAGCTTTATGGATCTGCGTAGATTCATTACGTTTAAAACGATTGTTGAAGAGGGATCTTTTGCTCAAGCTGCACGTAAGCTATGCTGCACTCAGTCAACTGTGACCTTTCAGATTCAACAGCTTGAACAGGAACTATCTTATCCGGTCTTTGAAAAAGTGGGCAGGCGGATGGCGCTCACACCGGCTGGAAAATTACTCTTACCGCAAGTACGCGAGCTGACGCGCGTACTGGAAGGAATACGCCAGATTTCCACCAGTGAAGAGGTCGTTGCTGGTGACTTGCGAGTGATGGTTGGAGAAACATTACTGGCATACAAAATGCCCGAGGTGTTAAGGCTGTTCAGGTTAAAAGCGCCGAAGGTACGCTTGTCACTGCAGTCTGTTAATTGCTATGTGATCAGAGATTCGCTGCTTAACGATAATACCGATCTGGGCGTGTTTTACCGTGTGGGACATGATGAAGCATTACAGATGGAGTATTTCGGGCAACAGGAATTAGTACTTGTTGCATCCCCGCAATTCCCTGATTTCGATTTTACCCAGATTGAACAGCATATTCCGGTAAGTTTCATTATCAATGAGCCTCAGTGTGTTTTCAGGCAGATTTTCGAATCCACCCTTCGTGAAAGAAAGATCACATTAGACAACACGATTGAACTGTGGAGTATTGAGAGCATAAAAAAATGCGTAGCCGGAAATCTTGGCATTTCATTTTTGCCGCGATTTAGCGTGTTGCGCGAACTCGAATCCGGTGAACTAAAAGAGCTTCCTTTCTCAACCCCATCATTGTCAATTACTGCTCTTTGCGCTCACCATGCTGGCAGAACATTAAGCCCGGCGATGAAAATTTTCATTGACTGTATGCGGGAATGTCTGGGTCGTTAGGTTCACTTATCATCTTTGTAGACGTGTTCTGATGTTCGTCATCAAAAAACACGTCCTCAAAGGCGGAAGCAATTGCGAGCTTCAGCTCCTCGCTCATAGCAGTCTGTCCGCACCTTCGGGCGGCTTTGTTACATGAGCGGAAGTTGAAGGACTTATGGTAAAACGGTTGTATTAGGGGGGCTGAGCCTGACAGATTGCTATTCAACACGTATCACATCAGGTGACGCTCTGTTGCTGCTTTATGGAAAATATCGCCCAGCCAGCCAATGATCTCGTCTTCTGCCATACTGTCCGGAATAGTAATATTGTAAAGTCGGGAAAGTTTTCGCTCTTTCAGGTCTGCGCGAAATATCAGCAGCGATCATCTTCGCGCTTGATCCAAATGTGTCGTCCCAATACGTTGTAAATCAACATTATTGTTTGTGCCATTCGGCATGGGTCAGTGTAAACAGCATGCTGGCTGGAGCATTTTCCACATCATGAATGTCACGTACATACCTTAGTCCAGCATTCGTTAGGACTTTCTGTGAGGCCAGGTGATTTGCTCTTACTGTGGCAGATATATCAGGCAGTTTGAGCTCATTAAACCCATAGCTGACCGCATAGTTAGCAAACTCTGTCGCCAGGCCTTTTCCCCATGACTCAGTGGAGAAACGATATCCCAAGTTATTGATAGAAATATCGGCATAACTGCGGATGTTTAGCCCGCCAAAACCGATAATCCTTTCAGGATTATCTTTTAACGTGATAGCCCAGTTTCCGAAACCGTAATCTTCCCAGTGTTTAAGCCATCGAGCCAAGACATCACGAGCATAATCAATATCAGGATACGGTCCTGCAGGATTAAACGTATTTGTGGCAGGGTCGCCATAAATTCTGAAAAGGTCATCTCCGTCTGAGTTGATTACAGGGCGAAGATGCAGTCGAGCGGTAGTTATCGGCAAAATGTCTCCTGATTTTTTGATTCATTCAATGAGTTATCTTGCTGTTTTTATAACCAAAATCCTTCAGATTCACAACAGGGATGTTATGTTTAAAATGATGAAAATATTTAGTAGTCCTCAGTAAACGTCTGCTTCACGCCCTGAGACATTCGACAAGCTTTTTATGGCTTCAGTAAGGGCGAGTGTCGCGCTTCGAGAGCCAGCAAATACCTCGCTTCATCGTACTGGGTTCTGGTCTTCCAGCAGCGATAAATGATCCTTATCCATTTGAATGCCAGAGCCCGGATTGCAGACTGGTGAGATTTTCCTTTTTCTCGCAGTCCCTGATAATAAAGTCTGGCCCAGTATGATGAGTTAACCGTCTTCGCAGCCCATTCAACGAAGGTCTGCCTGACGAACTTTGCACACTGCCATCTCCAGTGAACCCAGCATTTCTGGCCACTTCTTTCTGTCACCGGTGCAATACCTGCGTAGTTTTGAATTTCTTCAGCGCTGTTAAACCGGTCACGGTTATCACCCAGTGCAGCAAGCATCCGTGGGCCCATACACGGCCCCATGCCCGGAAGTGATTTGAACAGCCCCGCATCTGGCAACGTGTCAAATAGCGTTTCGATTCGTTCGTCATAGGTTTTGATGATTTCACTCACGACTTTAATTTGTGTCGCCAGTGCTGTTGCCATCAAAGCATTAGCCTCTATAACACTCGAGTCTGTCGTCAATGGGATCGCGTTATCAATACTTACAACACGCTGCTCGGTAAGGGCCATTGCGCGACCGCCTCTGGCATTCAGAAAGTTGCGGATCGTCTCGCGCCTGGCGCGTTTAAGTTGTTGCAGACTGGGCCACCGTATAATCAGTTCACACAACAGTAAGCTACCCCGATGTGAGAACCACTCCAGGGGCTGAGGATAATACTGTTTAAGCGTGTTGATTATCCGGTTCACAAAGCGTCGTTTATCTTCAACCAGTTGACGACGTTGCTCAACCAGTTGCTGGAGTAACCGGATATCCGCATTGTCGGGTTCAATAGCTTTTATCTTTTGGGGATAACGCAGCATTAACTCTAATGCCAGCTCGGCATCCTGCGGGTCATCTTTAGCGCCGCTGGGCGAGAAGGCTTGCCGGTAACGAGCCAGTGACAAAGCGTGGACGGGGAAAACGGTGATAAAGGGATATTTTTGAAGAGCATATACCACGGGTCCCTTCTTCAGCTCGAGAGCTATAGCTATCCTGCCTTTTACCTTCTGGTGTAACTCAGTAAGCCAGGCATCAAGCGCTTCTGCTGTATGTTCAATCACATGGAATACTCGTTCACCGTTTTTAAACTGAACACAGACATCATGTTTTTTATCTGCCCAGTCCAGACCAACGTGCGCAGCAAACTGATTAGTCACAGTCATCACCAACTCCTTTTCACCGGGGATTGGTATGCATTCCACGCTCTTCGAAAGAAATATAGCCAGCAGTTTATCTGCATGCCCTGAGTATTCGTTAGCGAACGCGGAGCACCTACTGGTTCGAAAGAAAAGCGGCGATCATCACATGATTCTCGCTCAATATTCGTAACCCGTAAGCGCATACCCTGAATCACTTAAAAGTGTAATTCTCAGGGTGCGAATGACTATAGTTCGCTCAAAGCTGCCAGTCAGTTCCTTTGATTTCCTGAAGATGTTTCAGCCGCCGTTCTGCATGCCTGGTCAGAAAACGCAGTGTGTCCAGGGCGGCGCGGATTTAACTGTAATGGCTCTGATTTACCTGAAAGTGGTTCGGTTTAGTTGCGTCAGGGCTGTATCTAGGCAGGCGTTCCTGAAAAGTGGTTCACTGGATAGAATATGCGGTCTATCCAGGACGTGACTGTATTAACGCGCTGAGCCTCTGAGGCATAGATGGTGCGTGACTTTTTCTATGCCAGTTAAAGCAACAAAGCCAGCTCGTTCATAGAAGGTGAATGCCGATGGAGGAGCGTTTGTGTTGATAAAATCAAACCAGTGGACAGAATCCTTAAGTATTTCCCTGAGCAGGGCGCTGCCAACCTGCCTTTTTCTCCATCCTGAGTCTACATAGAGATGTCGGAGACGTCCGGTGCCAGCTGCTTGCGTAAATGGATCAACGTTGAGTCCACAAACGCCAACGATCAATCCATCTACAGAAGCCCCAATTAGTTTTTCTCCGGGTCTGTCAAAGCGGTTCTGTCCGCTAAGCCAGTTATCTTCCAGTCGGCGTAACATGTTAAATCCTTCAGCCATGCTCTGCGATTTTAACTCAGCAAATCCTGGGCTGTCCGGCGTGACGTTTATGAGTTGGATATCCATGATTCTCCCAGTGATTTCAATCTGCATAGTCTGGACAGAATGACGGTTGTGTCCAGTATGACAATGGCACTCTCATACTTCTAATGCCATCAATGTCCGCTCTGTGCCCAGGCTGTGTGAAAACCCTGACCAAAAACTGAAGTGCGCACGTCTACGCAAAATCTGGAATTGATCGACTGGTTAGTAGAGCCGAATTTTACGTATGAGCGCGGTTTTCAGCTCTGTTTTTGGCAGTTTCAGCGGCCAAAAAAGTTTTCACACAACCTGTGCCAGAAGCGGACATTGAAGTTCTTATTTCAGATTTAATTCACTTACAACAGTAGCGATTTCTGCAATATCGCTCGCAGAAAGCGGGCGAAGAGGCCGTGGCAGGCAGTCTGTTTCCGTCAAACCGAGAACCCCGGCGGCAGCGGCCATTACGCGGATGCTACCGCCATGCTTACGGAACAGACCCCAAAGCGGCTGCAATCGCTCACTAAGCTGTACAACCCGCTCATGCTCTCCCCGGGCCGCTGCGTCGGTGATTTCTTTTGCGGTAAGTGGAAACAGGCCGCCGCACACGGAATACCACACTTCGCAGCCGGCGTTGAGGCCTGTTGCGGCGCTGGCGTCTCCGCTTATGCCGATTGTTACTCCTTCAGGCAGTCTCGACTTTAGCCGCTGCACGCGCACCCTTGCGTCAACCGGTGAAGATGGAACGCCCGGAATTTTAACTGATCGGATACCAGGCAGCCTGGCGATGCGGCCATGAAGTTCGTCAGAAAATTCGAAACGGGTCGTGCCTGGATTGTCGTAGATGCAAACCGGTACCGATACGTGCTGCATCAGCGTCTCAAACAGTCCGAAAACCTCATCCTCCCTGAGTGTTTGATAAGAAACCGGCGGCAATAACAGTGCGTCAGCACCGACAGTTTGAGCGTCATCAGCCAGACGCAGCACCTCGTCGGTGCTTACAGAGCCCACACAGACTATTACCGGAATGTTTCCCGCATGTGATTTAGCGATAGCTGCAATTCGGCTTCGCTGCGGACGCCTCAGATAGGCGTAGCTGCCCGTTGAGCCAAGAACACCGATCGAATCGGCACCGGCGGACGTAATACGTTCAAGAATGCGAACGAAGCCGGGCTCGTCAAAGCCAGCGTTCGTGACGGGCGTCAGCGGAAAAGCGCTCAGACCAGTAAACATAAATTGCTCCTGCAAGTTCAGGTTTGTTTAATAATGGCGAGAATAGCAGCAGTAAAAATTATTGTCACATGACAATGTTTGCAGTGGGGAAAGTATAATACCCTCAGGCATTATTTTTTTACGGCACCGGTTTTCAGCCGCAACCACCAGTAGGTAGTGTAAAGCCTGTGCCAACAGTTACTTCTTATGGAAGCCAGCTAGGACTGGAACAGAACAATGACAGCATCCAAAATTTTTGAATCCGTCAGGCAGAAAGTACGTACTGGCAGGCTCAGACCCGGTGATCCGCTACCGCCCGTCAGGGAGCTGGCCGTGCGGCTTGGTGTCCACCGCAACACCGTGGCCTCAGCTTACAAGAAGCTTGTGGCTGCCGGTCTCGCTGTCACCAACGGGCGCTATGGCACTACCATCACGCAGCCTGACGATGTCACGGAACAGGAAGGCTCCGCCAGTCAGACAGTATTGACTGACGTTTCTGGCGGTAATCCAGAGCCGTCAGTGCTGCCGGATCTGGCATCACTGCTGCAGGCCGTCAGCCTGACGCCACGCTGCTATGGCGGGAGCGTCATTAATCCGGGTCTTGAGAAAGCGGGCCGTAAGTGGTTCAGCCGTGATGTACCCGGTCCATTTGGCCTAGGTTTGACGCACGGGGCAGTTGACGCCATTGAACGACTGATGACCGGCTACCTTACGCCTGGCGAGAAAATTGCGGTTGAGGAACCCTGTTTTCTGAGCAGCATTAACGCGATTCGCAGTCTCGGGTACGTTCCGGCTGGCGTGCCGGTTGACCAGCACGGCCTGCTTCCTGGCCCGCTGCGGGAGACTCTGGAAGCAGGTGCGCAGGTTGTGATCGTTACACCCAGAGCGCATAACCCCACTGGCTGTAGTCTGAGCCCGGAGCGGGCGGAAGAAATCATGAGCGTACTGGCCAGCTTTCCGCACGTGATGGTTATCGTAGACGATCATTTTTCGCTGCTTTCAGGGTACGAGTATCAGAACGTGATTTCTGCTGGAAGGCAGAACTGGGCCATTATCCGCTCGGTTTCCAAGTTTTACGGCCCTGACCTGAGGATGGCGCTGGTCGCCTGCAATCCCAGCACGGCGGAAAAGTTAAGCCGGCGTATGGCCTCAGGCACGCAATGGGTCAGCCATATCCTGCAGGATATGACGGAGAAAGCGCTGTTATCTAAGGCTGTGGCGCAGAAAGTCAGTCATGCTGCAGCACTTTACCGTGACAGGCGCAACGTCCTGCTCACTGCGCTTCAAGTCTGTGGCGTGGAGGCTGCGTGGGAATACGACGGGCTAAACGTCTGGCTTCCGCTGCGCAAAGAACCTACATCGCTCATCAGCCTTATGAAAGCACGCGGCTGGCTCGTCCGCGCGGGCGCGGGCTTTTATCTTTCGGAGCCGCAGTATGCTATCCGCCTGACACCCGGCTCACTAAGTGAAGAGCAGGCAGAGGCCCTGGCACAGGATCTGGCTGACGCGCTTCATGAGTCAGGCAATGCGCTCAAGCTGGCCTGACGGGTCGGTAATGTCCGCTGATCGCTCCAAGCGGACATGGCCATTGCCATGGTTTGTAAATGAATGGTCAGCAGAGAAGTAAATGCACAGCATATTTTTGATTAAAAACATTAAGGACAACATACTGGTAACATCTGAGCCTAAATCAGGAAAGGGAATATGTATTATGACTTCACATTACCTTGTTGTAGGTGGAACCGGGATGTTATCAGGAGTAGTTAAAGAATTGATTAAACGTGGAAATGTCGTTTCCATTGTATCTCGCGGAGACGAAAAGTTCCGCAAAATGATTGAGGTTTTAGGCACAAAAAATCTTCATCATCTATCGTGTGATTATCACGACATTGAGAATC
>NZ_JAFMOS010000630.1 GCF_019049755.1 Rahnella perminowiae | reverse complement strand
GTCTTACTGACAAACCGGTAATAATTATTCCCTTTTCGCTTATCGCGAATGCAGCAGGAGTAGTGACGTGACGGATAATCCAGTTTCAAAAACGCTGCTCGAAGTGCGCGGCTTATCGGTCGAATTTCCCGGTGTAAAAGCGCTGGAAAATGTCGACTTTACCCTCGAAAGCGGTGAGATCGTCGCACTTTTGGGTGAGAACGGTGCTGGCAAATCAACAATGATTAAAGCCCTTACCGGTGTCTATAAACGTTCTGCGGGGCAGGTCTTCCTTAACGGAAAACCGATCGAGCCAATTGATACTGCCGATGCTCAGTCGCTGGGAATTGGTACGGTATATCAGGAAGTCAATCTTCTGCCGAATATCTCTGTCGCTGCCAATCTGTTCATCGGGCGCGAGCCAACCCGTTTCGGGCTGGTCAATCAGCGCAAGATGGAACAACAAGCCGAAGCACTTTTGGAAGGCTATGGCCTGCATCTGGATGTCAGCCAGCCACTTTCAACCTATTCCATCGCGATTCAGCAAATCGTGGCAATCGCCCGCGCTGTTGATCTGTCCGCGCAGGTTTTAATTCTTGATGAACCCACCGCCAGTCTCGATGCCAAAGAAGTCAGTATGCTGCTCGATATTTTGATGCAATTGCGTGATAAAGGGGTGGGAATGATTTTCGTGACCCATTTCCTCGATCAGGTTTACCGCATCAGTGACCGGATCACCGTTTTGCGAAATGGTAAGCACGTCGGGTCTGAACGAACGGTGGATTTACCGCGTATTGATCTCGTGCCGATGATGCTGGGACACAGTTTTGATGAAAACCTGCTCAAACGGACTGAGCATAGAAATGTGACCGGGCAACCGTTAGTCGATTTCAAAGACTACGGTCGTCGCGGGGTGGTCGAAAATTTTGATTTAAAAGTGCGTCGGGGTGAAATCGTCGGGCTGGCGGGTTTACTGGGATCCGGACGGACAGAAACCGCTCAGCTGATTTTCGGCATTAAAGGGCATGACAGTGGCAAGGCGCACGTCGATGGTAAAGAAGAAACCATCAGCACACCCAGAAAGGCGGCGAAACTGGGTTTTGGTTACTGCCCGGAAGATCGCAAAACTGATGGCATTATCGGCGCGGCCACGGTGCGAGAAAATATCATTCTTGCCTTACAGGCTCAGCGTGGCTGGTTGCGTCCTTTGCCCATGAAGGAACAGCATCAGATAGCCGAGAAATTTATCAAATTACTGGGCATTCGTACGCCCGGCACTGAACAGGAAATTCAGTATCTTTCCGGCGGTAATCAGCAAAAAGTGTTGCTGTCCCGCTGGCTTGCGACTCATCCCCGTTTCCTCATTCTTGATGAACCTACCCGCGGCATTGATGTCGGTGCGCATGCAGAAATTATTCGTCTGATTGAAAAACTTTGCGACGAAGGCCTGGCGTTACTGGTTGTTTCATCTGAACTGGAAGAACTGGCGGGCTATGCCGATCGTATTGTCGTCTTACGCGACCGTCGTCATGTTGCCGAAATTGATCAGGCTGATATCTCCGTGCCAGCCATTATGAAAGCCATTGCGGCGCAATGAGGAGACAGTGATGAACAACAGGAGCCTGCCAATGACGGGAAAACCGCGCAAAGTAAGATGGGTATTTCCTAAAGGCGCCACGCAAATCGGCGCTTTCTTCGCAATATTAGTGATCGACAGTCTGGTCGCCCCGGGCTTTTTCTCAATTCATATTCAGGATGGCCGTTTGTTTGGCAGCCTGGTTGATATTTTCAACCGTGGTGCGCCTGTCGCTTTGCTGGCACTCGGAATGACACTGGTTATCGCGACCGGCGGCATCGACCTTTCCGTAGGTGCAGTCATGGCGATTGCCGGCGCGACAGCCGCAACCATGACGGTGCAAGGATATCCGCTAATGATAGTCTTGCTGGCCTCGGTCGGGGTGGGCGCAATATGCGGTTTGTGGAATGGCTTTCTGGTCGCTGTCCTGCAAATTCAGCCGATTGTTGCCACGCTGATGCTGATGGTTGCAGGGCGCGGTATCGCGCAGCTGATTACGCAAGGACAGATCGTCACGTTCGAGCACAATGGCCTGTCGCAGTTCGGCAGCGGGTCTTTATTCTACCTGCCAATGCCGGTGATTATTGCCGTCGTCATGCTGGTTCTGGTCTGGGTGCTGACACGGAAAACGGCACTTGGCCTGTTTATCGAATCCGTGGGTATCAATATCCGTTCTGCTTATAACGCCGGCGTAAATGCTCGTTTAGTGCTGATCTCCACTTACGTTATTTGTGGGATTTGCGCGGCTGTTGCGGGTGTTATCGTCACCGCCGATATTCGCGGTGCAGATGCCAATAATGCCGGATTATGGCTGGAACTTGATGCCATACTTGCCGTCGTCATCGGTGGTGGCTCGTTGCTGGGTGGACGTTTTAACCTGCTTCTTTCAGTTGTCGGTGCACTAATCATTCAGGGAATGAATACCGGCATTTTGCTCTCCGGCTTCAAACCGGAATTCAACCTGGTGCTGAAAGCGCTGGTGGTGCTTGCGGTACTGGTGGTGCAATCGCCCCGCGTTTCTCTCAGTAATCTGTTCCGGAGGAAGGGATAATGCTCAAAAGAAATCTGCCCCTGCTGATTACTATTGCGGTTTTTCTGGCCGGATACGCCTATTGCTTTACGCAATTTCCTGGTTTTGCCTCCACACGGGTGTTTTTTGATTTGCTCACGGATAACGCATTTCTTGGCATCGTGGCCGTGGGGATGACCTTTGTCATCTTGTCAGGTGGTATCGACCTGTCAGTAGGTTCTGTTATCGCTTTCACCGGCGTTTTGCTGGCGAAACTTATCGGCACTTATGGCATCGCACCGGGTTATGCTTTTGTCATCGTCCTGTTGATGGGAGCTATCTTTGGTGCGCTGATGGGTTGGATCATTGATACGCTGAAACTGCCGGCTTTCATCATCACGCTGGCGGGCATGTTTTTTGTGCGCGGTATGAGTTTTATTGTTTCGGAAGAATCGTTGCCGATTAATCATCCGGTTTATGACTTCCTCGCCAATTATGCCTGGAAAATGCCCGGTGGTGGTCGTTTTACCTTGCTGGCTCTGGTCATGCTATTGGTGGTGCTTGGCGGCATTATTCTGGCGCATCGTACGCGATTCGGTAACAACGTCTATGCCGTCGGTGGCAGCAATGTATCGGCTGCGCTGATGGGGGTGCCTGTGCGGCGGACCACGATTTATATCTATATGCTATCCAGCACGCTGGCGGTGTTATCCGGCATTATTTTCTCCCTTTACACTTCTGCGGGCTATGCTCTCGCAGCGAGTGGTGTTGAACTGGATGCTATTGCTTCTGTCGTGATCGGCGGGACATTACTGAGTGGTGGCGTAGGCACGGTTTTAGGCAGCTTGTTTGGTGTGCTCATTCAGGGGCTGATCCAAACCTATATCACCTTCGATGGTACGCTGAGTTCATGGTGGACCAAAATCGTGATGGGCGTTTTATTGTTTGTTTTCATCGGATTGCAAAAAGGGATGGGCAGCTTCTGGACAGCCAGAAGAGCGCGGCATCCGCGGCCAGAACCGTCCTGAAACAGGACGGTGTCAGAAATTAGTGATCAGCGGCGTTTTGAGTAACTGACGGATCAAAACCTGCTGATCGCTGGTTTGCAGCCAGACGGCGTAAAGCGGGCGGATCACCGGCGGAACATCTTCATGTGCGGCCAGTTGTGGATATTCTTTAGCCCAGTGCGCAGGCAGAAACGCACAGCCTCCGGTATTTTCCAGCAACTGACGCGTCAGATGCGCAGAGGTTGTGGTCAGTATCGGTTCCTGATCGCTATTTTGTAATTTTTCCTGCTGAGGAAAATCAGCGCCCCATTCCAGCTTCACATAGGGCGACTGTTCGCCTCTGACCGTTTTCTTTGATGAGAAAAGTCGTAACGAGAAATTACCCAGCAACTGACTTGAGAGCTCGTCCATCTTTGGTGGCTCGGTGGTAATCAGCAAATCCAATTGTCTTTCATGCAATTGCTTCACCAGCGACTGACGAAGGGCAATGCGCGCCTCCAGTCTCAGCGTACCCCGCTGAGTGTACAGAGACTGCATCCACGGTGTCAGATAAGCTTCCCAGAGTGACGCCGTGGCACCAATCGACAATTCTGTGTGCTGTAACGAGCGTACAACCTCTTTTTTCGCCATCTGCCACGTTGACATCAGGTTCTCTGCATAAGGCAGCAGTCGTTCTCCTGCGGGCGTTAAGCGGATGTTATTGCGATGCCGTGTGAATAAATTGGCGCCCAGTTGAGTTTCCAGTTGTCGGATACGAAAGCTGACAGCAGATTGCGTCAGGTAAAGGGATTCCGCCGCCCGACCAAAGTGGCGAGTTCTACTGACCTCCAAAAAGGTTTTCAGTAATTCCGTGTCCAAAACTATCTCCAATATTTTTTGTCGTTAAGATTTAAATGTTTTGTTTTACACAATGTCAAGCCTAACTAATACTCCGCGCCATAACAGCACGACCATGAGAGAATTAGGAGCGTGTCAGATGGCGGAAAGCTTCACCACGACAAGTCGTTTTTTTGATAATAAACATTACCCTCGCGGGTTCTCCCGGCATGGCGATTTCACCATTAAAGAAGCGCAAATGCTAGAACGTTACGGCTTCGCGTTTAACGAGCTGGATCTGGGAAAACGTGAGCCCGTTACCGACGAAGAAAAACTGTTCCTGGAGGTTTGCCGCGGTACACGCGAACCTGTCACGGATGCAGAAAAAGTGTGGAACAAATACATTGTCCGCACGCGTCGTCCGAAGAAATTCCACACGTTGTCTGGCGGTAAACCGCAGGCCGACGCTGTAGAAGACTACACGGAAAGTGATGACTAATGAAACGGGGCGATGCCCCGTTTTTTATGCCAGACTCTTATGCAGGTTTAACAATAGCCTATCCATGCTGCGATAGCTTAACGCCTCCGCAAGATGTCGCCTTTCAATCGATTCTATGCCCCCCAGATCCGCCAGTGTTCTTGCCACTTTCAGAATGCGGTGCCAGGCCCTGACAGACAATCCCAGTTTATGCAGCACCTCTTCCAGAAATTCAGCATCTGCTTTGGTTAACCCGCAGTACGTCTCCACTTCGCTGCTGCTCAGGTGCGCGTTGATTTTTCCTGCGCGTTTTAACTGAATTTCTCTGGCGATCAACACCCGTTCCCGCACGTGCACACTACTTTCCCTGAGCGCGGGCGTCGAGTTCTGCTGGCTCAAAATGCCGGGCGGCAGGAGCGGGACTTCAATCGACAGATCGAATCTGTCGAGAAACGGACCGGAAAGCCGGCTCAGATAGCGTAAAACCTGCTGTGGCGGCGTACGGTTATGAATGCCCTGATAATGTCCTGTCGGGCTGGGATTCATCGCTGCAATCAGCTGTGTCCTTGCCGGATAGCGCACTTTCGCCCTCGCGCGGGAAATAGTGATTTCGCCTGATTCCATGGGTTGGCGCAAAGCATCGAGAACCTGCCGCTGAAACTCAGGCAGTTCGTCGAGAAACAATACGCCGTTATGTGCCAGCGATATTTCTCCTGGTCTGGGTAACGAGCCGCCGCCCACCAGTGCGCTCATTGAAGTGCTGTGATGCGGAGCACGGAAAGGGCGAATACGGGAGAATTCATCGTTTTCTTCCGGGTTATACACCAGGCTGGCAATGGCGGCGGTTTCCAGCTTTTCCTCGTTACTCATGGGCGGCAATAATCCGGGCAACCGGCTGGCCAGCATGGTTTTTCCGGTACCAGGCGGTCCAATCAGTAATAGATTATGCCCTCCCGCTGCCGCTACTTCGAGCGCGCGCTTTGATTGCTCCTGCCCGATAATATCGGCAATATCAGGCTGATGCGCAAGCCGGGTCGGTTGTGCCGGGAATTCAATCGGTGGCAGGCTACTTTCTCCCTGTATAAACGCGCAGACCTGCAATAAATGCCCGGCAACCAGCGCCACACCGGGCTCCAGCAGCGTCATTTCCGTTTGATTACTTTGCGGCAGGATCAACACCCGGCCTTCTTTTTTTGCCTCCAGTGCCGCCGGAATCGCACCATTCACGCTGCGCAACGCACCAGAAAGACCGAGCTCACCCAGAAATTCGTACTCTTCAAGCTTATCGCCCTGAAGTTGCTCTGAGGCCACCAGAATCGCCAGCGCGATGGACAAATCATACCGGCCCCCTTCTTTGGGTAAATCAGCAGGCGCAAGATTGACGGTGATGCGTTTTGCGGGAAAAGTGAACCCGCAGTTGATGATGGCGCTGCGAACCCGATCTCTGGCCTCCTTGACAGTGGTTTCGGGCAAACCTACCAATGTCAGGGCGGGTAATCCATTGCTGATGTGAACTTCAACCGAGACACCCGGTGCCTGAACCCCCAGCGATGCGCGGGTATACACCACGGCTAATGACATGCTTTTTCCTTTGCTATGAGATCTCCTGACAGCAGCATGCCTGAGTCAGGAACGCTTTCGGGGAGAGAATTTCTGCAATGTGTAATGTCATGGAAAAATAATCTGCAAGTCAACAGCTTAACCTGGAGGAATGCGAGCAGTCCCGCAATGACAGTAATACTCCTTAACAGTTTGAGGGCTCTCGAAACAAATTAGCGGCCTAATTAAGTTGCCGATGATACCGGCAGAGGTGTTTAATCTTGCTGTATTTAACAATAAATAAACAAATGCAGACACCAATTAACATCTCTCTGCCTGACCAGGGGTTTTCCGCAATTTCCTGGTGAGTGCACCGCCTACAGTTATTCCGGAATAGGGACTCACCCATGTTTGGTTGGACTTCCCGGCAGCGTAATGTTGCCATCGCCAGCTTTCTGAGCTGGACTCTCGACGCTTTCGATTTCTTTATTTTAGTCTTCCTGCTCAGTGATATTGCTTCGGCCTTTCAGGTGGATATCAAACAGGTGACACTGGCCATTCTGCTGACGTTGGCCGTGCGGCCGATTGGGGCGTTGCTGTTCGGGCGAGCAGCGGAAAAGTATGGACGCAAACCGGTGCTGATGGTGAATATCGCACTGTTTTCTTTTTTCGAGCTGTGTACTGCGGCGGCACCTTCACTGATGGTTTTTCTCATCCTTCGCGTAATTTATGGCATTGCGATGGGCGGTGTCTGGGGAGTAGCTTCTTCTCTGGCGATGGAAACCATACCTGACCGTTCCCGTGGTGTGATGTCGGGGATTTTCCAGGCGGGTTATCCGTTTGGTTATCTGCTGGCGGCGGTGGTGTATGGCCTGCTGTCCGAAACCGTCGGCTGGCGCGGGATGTTTGTCATCGGAGCTGTTCCGATTTTTCTTCTGCCATTTATCTGGTTTAAAGTGCAGGAATCACCGGTCTGGCTGGCGGCACGGGAGCGTAATGAGAGCACGGCTCTGATGCCGGTGCTGAAGAAAAACTGGAAGCTGTGTGTGTATCTGGTTGTACTGATGGCGGGTTTTAATTTCTTCAGCCACGGTACACAAGATCTCTATCCGACCTTCCTCAAAGTTCAGCATGGTTTTGATGCACATACCGTCAGTTTAATCGCCATTAGCTACAATATCGCGTCAATTATCGGTGGAGTATTCTTCGGTTCGCTGTCGGAGAAAATTGGCCGTAAAAAAGCGATTATTATTGCCGCGTTACTTTCCTTGCCGGTCATTCCTTTATGGGCTTTCTCTGGCGGTTCATGGATGCTGGGGTTGGGCGCGTTCCTGATGCAGTTTATGGTGCAGGGCGCATGGGGTGTCGTGCCGACTTATCTGACCGAACTGGTGCCAGCCAATACGCGGGCTGTTCTGCCGGGTTTTGTTTACCAACTCGGTAATCTGATCGCTTCAGTCAATGCGACACTTCAGGCCTACATTGCAGAAAGCCACGGGCATAATTACGGACTGGCGATGGCGATGGTGGCCGGCACCGTCGCTATCCTGATTTCTGTTCTGGTAGCATTTGGCCGTGATACGCGCGGAAAAGCGATTGCCGGAACAATAAATAATCAAAGTACTGATCATCGCGCTAAGGTCTGATTTTTCAGACGATTTTTCACGAATTCTGCAACGGGCTGCAAATAATAACGCAAGAAAAGTGTTGTCATTAATCATCTTACTGTGGTAACTCTGTAGGCAATCGTTCGCAATATGAATTTTAGAAAACTAAAAATGAAAGCCCTTCTCCTCGTAGTTAGCCTAGTCGTGATTAGCGTGGTGGTGATTATTATCCCACCGTGCGGGGCTGCACTTGGACGAAGAAAGGCTTATTAAACAAGCCTGAACCTGAAAAGAAACCCCGCACCGAAAGGTCCGGGGTTTTTTTTTGGGTCAGGAATTTCAGAGAACAGAGAGGCGGGGTCGGAAAATGAGCAACAGCATAATATTCTGCACTTGTCGCAAAAAGGCAGGAGAATAAAGATGAACGGAGCACAATGGGTAGTACAAGCGTTGCGTGCGCAGGGTGTAAATACTGTATTTGGTTATCCTGGCGGGGCAATCATGCCGGTATACGATGCATTGTATGACGGCGGCGTAGAACACCTGTTGTGCCGGCATGAGCAGGGTGCCGCAATGGCTGCCATCGGCTATGCCCGTTCTACCGGAAAAGTCGGCGTCTGTATCGCCACTTCCGGTCCTGGCGCGACCAACCTGATCACCGGCCTGGCCGACGCACTTTTAGATTCCGTTCCGCTGGTGGCCATCACCGGACAGGTTGGTTCCGCCTTCATTGGCACCGATGCCTTTCAGGAAATCGATGTTTTAGGTTTGTCCCTGGCCTGTACCAAACACAGCTTTCTGGTTGAATCTCTGGAAGCGCTGCCGGAAATCATGGCTGAAGCCTTTGCCATCGCCAGCTCCGGTCGTCCGGGCCCGGTTCTGATCGACATCCCGAAAGATATCCAGCTGGCCGTCGGTGAATTACCGCCGCATCTGGTCGCCGTTGAAGAAACGTTCCCGCACTCTGCCACTGAATTACAACAAGCCTATGCCATGATCACCACCGCGCAAAAACCGATGGTTTACGTCGGTGGCGGTGTCGGTATCGCACAGGCCGTCCCGGCATTGCGCGAATTCATTTCTGCGACAGGTATTCCTGCGGTAGCAACGTTGAAAGGTCTGGGGGCACCGGATGCCAGCGACCCGTGTTATCTGGGTATGCTGGGAATGCACGGTACCAAAGCGGCGAATCTGGCCGTTCAGTCCTGCGATTTGCTGATTGCCGTTGGTGCGCGTTTCGATGACCGTGTGACCGGCAAGCTGAATACCTTTGCGCCAGATGCCGCGGTTATCCACATGGATATCGACCCGGCTGAGCTGAACAAACTGCGTCAGGCGCATGTGGCGCTGCAGGGTGATCTGAACTTGCTGTTACCGGCGCTGCAACAACCTCTGAACATCAACGCATGGCGTGATGAAGTGATGACGCTGAAAGCGCAGGGCGAATGGCGCTATGACCACCCGGGTGAAGCGATTTATGCGCCGTTGTTACTGAAACAAATCTCTGACCGTAAATCAGCCAATACCGTCGTGACCACCGACGTTGGCCAGCATCAGATGTGGACCGCGCAACATATGCAGTTCACCCGTCCGGAAAACTTCATCACCTCCAGTGGTCTGGGCACGATGGGTTTCGGCGTACCTGCCGCAGTCGGTGCACAAGTTGCCCGCCCGGACGATATGGTGATCTGCGTATCTGGCGACGGTTCATTCATGATGAACGTTCAGGAACTGGGCACCATCAAGCGAAAACAGTTGCCCGTTAAAATCCTGTTGCTGGATAACCAGCGGTTAGGGATGGTTCGACAGTGGCAGGAATTGTTCTTCGACGGACGCTTCAGTGAAACCAACCTCTCCGATAACCCCGATTTTGTCACGCTGGCCAGCGCATTCAATATCCCCGGCCAACGTATCCACCGTAAAGATCAAGTCGATGCCGCTCTGGACGCTTTCTTCAACAGTGAAGGTCCGTATTTGCTCCAGGTTTCTATCGATGAAAATGAGAATGTCTGGCCACTGGTTCCACCGGGCGCAGGCAACGAAACCATGCTGGAGAAAATATCATGATGCAACATAACGTCTCAATTCAGGCCCGTTTCCGTCCCGAAATGTTAGAGCGCGTATTACGCGTGGTCCGTCACCGTGGTTTTCAGGTGTGCGCAATGAACATGACGCCGATGGTCAATGCGGAAAATATAAATATCGAATTGACCGTTGCCAGTCAGCGTCCGGTAGATTTACTGTCTTCACAGTTACGCAAACTTATGGATGTCGCGTGTGTCGAGATCCAGCAACATACATCACAACAAATACGCGCGAATGCGTGAGTAAAGGAACGAGAAGAATGACGAAGAAAGCTGATTACATTTGGTTCAATGGTGAAATGGTGCCGTGGGCTGAAGCTAAAGTCCATGTCATGTCACACGCACTGCATTACGGCACTTCCGTTTTCGAAGGCGTGCGTTGCTACGACTCCCATAAAGGCCCGGTCGTATTCCGTCACCGTGAACACATGCAGCGTCTGCGCGATTCCGCAAAAATTTATCGTATGCCTGTTTCCCAGAGCGTGGATGAGCTGATGGAAGCTTGCCGTGAAACTCTGCGCAAAAACAATCTGGTCAGTGCCTATATCCGTCCGCTGGTGTTTGTTGGCGATGTGGGAATGGGCGTTAACCCGCCGGACGGCTACAAAACTGATGTAATCATCGCAGCCTTCCCGTGGGGCGCGTATCTGGGTGAAGAAGCGCTGGAACAGGGCATCGATGCGATGGTGTCTTCATGGAACCGCGTTGCAGCAAACACCATTCCAACGGCCGCCAAAGCGGGGGGTAACTACCTGTCTTCCCTGCTGGTCGGCAGCGAAGCACGTCGTCACGGTTATCAGGAAGGTATTGCGCTGGACATCCATGGCTATGTATCTGAAGGTGCTGGCGAAAACCTGTTTGAAGTGAAAGAAGGCATTTTATTCACGCCTCCGTTTACCTCTTCCGCGCTGCCGGGTATCACCCGTGACGCTATTATTAAACTGGCGAAAGATCTGGGACTGGAAGTGCGTGAGCAAGTTCTGTCCCGTGAATCGCTGTATCTGGCAGACGAAGTCTTCATGTCCGGCACCGCCGCAGAAATCACGCCGGTGCGCAGTGTTGACGGCATCCAGGTCGGTATCGGCAAACGGGGTCCGGTCACCAAACAAATTCAGGATGCATTCTTCGGCCTGTTCACCGGCAAAACCGAAGACAAATGGGGTTGGCTGGATCCAATTAACCCTCAATAATCAAAAGAATAAGAATTGCGCAGGCGGCGATGGCGCAGCCTGCTAAACAGAAATGATTTGGAGTGAACAGAGCATGCCTAAGTACCGTTCCCACACCACGACTCATGGCCGCAACATGGCTGGTGCCCGCGCTTTATGGCGTGCCACTGGCATGACGGACAACGATTTCGGTAAGCCAATTATCGCCGTCGTTAACTCATTCACCCAGTTTGTACCGGGGCACGTGCACCTGCGCGATCTGGGTAAGCTGGTTGCTGAACAAATCGAAGCGTCCGGCGGCGTGGCGAAAGAATTCAACACGATCGCGGTGGATGACGGGATCGCCATGGGGCATGGTGGCATGCTGTATTCATTGCCTTCACGTGAACTGATTGCTGACTCGGTGGAATACATGGTTAACGCGCACTGCGCCGATGCCATGGTGTGTATTTCCAACTGCGACAAAATCACTCCGGGAATGCTGATGGCGTCACTGCGCCTGAACATTCCGGTGATCTTTGTTTCCGGTGGCCCGATGGAAGCCGGGAAAACCAAACTGTCTGACAAAATCATCAAACTCGACCTGGTCGATGCGATGATTCAAGGCGCAAACCCGAACGTCAGCGATGCCGACAGCGAACAAATCGAACGTTCTGCCTGTCCGACCTGCGGCTCGTGTTCCGGGATGTTCACTGCAAACTCTATGAACTGTCTGACCGAAGCGCTGGGGCTTTCCCAGCCGGGTAACGGTTCATTGCTGGCTACCCATGCTGACCGTAAAGATCTGTTCCTGAATGCCGGTCGTCGCATCGTTGAGCTGACCAAACGTTATTACGAGCAGGACGATGTCAGCGCACTGCCGCGCAGCATTGCCAGCAAAGCGGCTTTCGAAAATGCCATGACGTTGGATATCGCGATGGGCGGCTCGACCAACACTGTACTGCATCTGCTGGCGGCAGCGCAGGAAGGCGAAATTGAATTCGACATGACCGACATTGACCGTCTGTCACGCAAAGTGCCGCATCTGTGTAAGGTCGCGCCAAGCACCCAGAAATATCACATGGAAGATGTGCACCGGGCAGGGGGCGTGCTGGCGATTCTGGGGGAACTGGATCGCGCTAATCTCCTGAACCGCGACGTGAAAAATATCCTGGGCCTGACCCTGAACCAGACGCTGGATCAGTACGACATTATGCTGACCCAAGACGAAGCCGTGAAAAAAATGTTCCGCGCGGGTCCCGCCGGTATCCGCACCACGCAGGCTTTCTCGCAAGACTGCCGCTGGGACACGCTGGATGATGACCGCGCCGACGGTTGTATCCGTTCGTTTGAGCATGCATTCAGTAAAGACGGTGGTCTGGCCGTGCTTTACGGCAACATCGCCGAAGCGGGCAGCATCGTTAAAACCGCAGGCGTGGATGAATCCAACCTGACCTTCCGTGGCCCGGCAAAAGTGTACGAAAGCCAGGATGATGCCGTTTCCGCGATCCTCGGCGGTAAAGTGGTTTCCGGCGACGTTGTGGTTATCCGTTACGAAGGGCCGAAAGGCGGGCCGGGGATGCAGGAAATGCTGTATCCGACCACTTACCTGAAATCCATGGGGCTCGGCAAAGAGTGTGCGCTGATCACCGATGGCCGCTTCTCGGGCGGCACTTCCGGTTTATCTATCGGTCACGTTTCTCCGGAAGCGGGCAGCGGTGGCCTGATTGCGCTGGTGGAAGATGGCGACATCATCGACATCGATATTCCAAACCGCAAAATGGTGCTGGATGTGCCCGCGGCAGAACTGGCGGCGCGTCACGAAGCTGAACTGGCCCGCGGCGACAAAGCCTGGACGCCGAAAAACCGTGAACGTGTGGTTTCTCTGGCGCTGCGTGCTTACGCATTGCTGGCAACCAGCGCGGACAAAGGCGCAGTACGCGACAAGTCTAAGCTGGGAGGCTGACAGTCATGGCGGTATCACAACCTCTACCCGACCAGCCGTGCGGCGCAGAATATCTGCGTGCCGTACTGCGTGCGCCGGTTTATGAAGTCGCGCAGGTGACGCCTTTGCAGGTCATGGAAAAGATCTCTTCCCGGCTGGGTAACACCATTCTGGTGAAGAGGGAGGATCGCCAGGCCGTTCACAGTTTTAAACTGCGCGGCGCCTATTCGATGATCGCCAGCCTGACGGAAGAACAGGCTGCGCGTGGTGTCATCACCGCGTCTGCGGGAAATCACGCGCAGGGCGTTGCGTTATCGGCGACCAAAAAAGGCATCAAATCGCTGATTGTGATGCCGGTTGCCACAGCAGATATCAAAGTGGATGCCGTGCGTAACTTCGGCGGCGAAGTTTTGCTGCATGGCGCCAATTTCGATGAGGCGAAAGCCAAAGCGATCACGCTGTCGCAGGAACAGGGCATGACGTTTGTGCCGCCATTTGACCATCCGGCGGTGATAGCCGGGCAGGGCACGCTGGCAATGGAGTTGCTGCAACAGGATGCGCATCTCGACCGCGTATTCGTGCCCGTCGGCGGTGGTGGTCTGGCCGCCGGCGTCGCCGTGCTGATCAAACAATTGATGCCACAGATTCAGGTCATCGGTGTCGAAGCTGAAGATTCTGCCTGCCTGCGCGCGGCAATGGATGCCGGTGAACCGGTTGATCTGGCGCGCGTGGGTTTGTTTGCGGAAGGCGTGGCAGTGAAACGTATCGGCAACGAAACATTCCGTTTGTGTCGCGAATATCTTGATGACGTCATCACCGTCGACAGTGATTCAATTTGCGCTGCCGTGAAAGATTTGTTCGAAGACGTCCGCGCCATTGCTGAGCCTTCCGGTGCGCTGGCGCTGGCGGGGCTGAAAAAATATGTGCAGCAGCACAATATTCAGGGTGAGCGACTGGCGCATGTGCTTTCCGGCGCGAACGTCAATTTCCACGGTCTGCGTTATGTGTCGGAACGCTGTGAACTGGGTGAGCAACGTGAAGCGCTGCTGGCAGTGACTATTCCTGAGCGTAAAGGCAGTTTCCTGAAGTTTTGTCAGTTGCTGGGTGGCCGTTCGGTAACGGAGTTCAACTACCGTTACGCCGATGCGGATAATGCCTGCATTTTTGTCGGTGTGCGTCTGACACGCGGCCATGCGGAACGTCAGGAAATCATCGCGGAACTCAATCATGACGGCTATCAGGTCGTGGATTTGTCCGATGATGAAATGGCAAAACTTCATGTCCGTTACATGGTGGGCGGCCGTCCGACCAAGCCTCTGCGCGAGCGGCTTTACAGCTTTGAATTCCCTGAATCACCGGGCGCGTTGCTGAAATTCCTGCACACGCTGGGTACGCACTGGAATATATCGTTGTTCCATTACCGTAGCCACGGCACCGATTTTGGCCGTGTGCTGGCGGCCTTTGAGCTGAACGAACAAGAACCGGAATTTGAAAAGAACCTGTCGGCACTGGGTTATGACTGTCATAACGAAAGTGATAATCCGGCGTTCCGCTTCTTCCTGGCGGGCTAAACTCAACGGGGCACCTGAAAAGTGCCCCTTTTTTATGGTGTAAACGTTCAGAGCAACTGCCAGAACGCGTCGATCAGGGGTTCGTTCAGGCGTTTTTTTTGCACGCAGACGCCCAGTTCCAGCGGCGCGCCGAGCGTGACGTTATCCAGAATGGAAATACGGTTGCGCACCGGTTCCGGGCTGTTATCGACCACGACGGACGGAATGAGTGCGATACCGCAACCGAGCGCGACCATCGAGACAATGGCTTCATGGCCGGATACCGTGGCATAAATCAGCGGATTGCTCAGGCGGTTGCGTTTAAACCAGACGTCGATGCGTTTTCGCGCCGGGCCATGCTCCGGCAGGATGAACGGAATTTGTGACCAGTCCGGATGCGGTTCGCTGACCTGTGTGCGTACGGCGCAAGGCAGGGAGGGAGAAATCAGGATCATCGGGATTTCGCCGATCTGTGTGAAATCGACGCTGCCCGGCAAACTTTCCGGACGACCGGCGATCCCCAGATCCGCTTCGGTGGACTGAACTTTTTCAACCGCATCGGCGGCATCACCGGTGGTGAGTTTGATTTCTACCAGCGGATGCTGCGCACGGAAACGGTCAAGGATCGGCGGCAGATGACTGTAGGCGGCGGTTACCGAGCAAAAAAGTCGCAATTCGCCGCTCAGTGTCGGGCCATGCTGATCCAGCCCGCTGCGCAGTTGCTGATAATGCAGCAGCGTTTGCTGAGCAAAGTTTTTGAGTTGTTCACCTGCACTGGTCAGTTGCACGGTGCGGTTATCACGCTGAAATAACGGCTGGCCGAGTTCTTCTTCCAGCCGCTGGATCTGGCGTGACAATGTGGACGGGCTGACATGCATCGCCTTTGACGAACGGCCAAAATGGCGGCTTTCCGCCAGATGTAAAAACAGTTTCAGATCACGTAAGTCCATATCGAATACCCGGCTTTTTAGTTTCACAGGAATCAAACGAAGTATATTGCAGAATCTGCAACATCATCTTCGTAATATATCAATTTAAGCAATGTGTCGCATGACATATAGTGAATTCACGGCGTTCACCGGCTCACCGGTGAAACAAAAAATAACAGCACTTACCTCGATAGAACGGAGCAAGACATGGCTAACTATTTCAACACACTGAACCTGCGTCAGCAGCTGGCACAACTGGGCAAATGCCGCTTCATGGGTCGCGATGAATTCGCGGACGAAGCCAGCTACCTCAAAGGTAAAAAAGTGGTGATTGTAGGCTGTGGTGCACAGGGCCTGAACCAGGGGCTGAACATGCGTGATTCCGGTCTGGATGTGTCCTACACCCTGCGTGCAGAAGCCATTGCTGAGAAGCGAGCTTCATGGCGTAAAGCGACCGAAAACGGCTTTAAAGTCGGCACCTACGAAGAACTGATCCCACAGGCGGATCTGGTTATCAACCTGACGCCGGACAAACAGCACAGCGCTGTAGTGAAAGCGGTTCAGCCTCTGATGAAAGATGGCGCAACACTGGGCTATTCCCACGGTTTCAACATCGTGGAAGTGGGCGAGCAAATCCGTAAAGACATCACCGTGGTGATGGTTGCCCCGAAATGCCCGGGCACTGAAGTGCGTGAAGAATACAAACGTGGTTTCGGTGTACCGACGCTGATCGCGGTTCACCCGGAAAACGACCCGAAAGGCGAAGGCATGGCCATTGCTAAAGCCTGGGCAGCGGCGACCGGCGGCCATCGTGCGGGCGTTCTGCAATCTTCCTTCGTGGCTGAAGTAAAATCTGACCTGATGGGCGAGCAGACTATCCTGTGTGGCATGCTGCAGGCAGGTTCTCTGTTGTGCTTCGACAAACTGGTTGCTGACGGTGTTGATGAAGCCTATGCCGAAAAACTGTTGCAGTTCGGCTGGGAAACCATTACCGAAGCGCTGAAACAAGGCGGTATTACGCTGATGATGGACCGACTGTCCAACCCGGCGAAACTGCGTGCTTATGCACTGTCCGAACAACTGAAAGAGATTATGGCCCCCCTGTTCCAGAAACACATGGATGACATTATCTCCGGCGAATTCTCCAGCGGCATGATGGCTGACTGGGCGAACGACGACAAAAACCTGCTGACCTGGCGTGAAGAAACGGGCGCAACCGCGTTCGAAAACGCACCGCAGTTCGACGGTAAAATTTCCGAGCAGGAATACTTCGACCACGGCGTTGTGATGATTGCGATGGTGAAAGCGGGCGTTGAGCTGGCCTTCGAAACCATGGTGGCGTCCGGCATCATCGAAGAATCTGCTTACTACGAATCACTGCACGAACTGCCGCTGATCGCCAACACCGTTGCACGTAAGCGTCTGTACGAAATGAATGTGGTTATCTCGGATACGGCTGAATACGGTAACTACCTGTTCGCTAACGCTGCCGTGCCATTGCTGAAAGAGTTCATGACCACGCTGCAGGCAGGCGATCTGGGCAAATCAGTGGCTGAAACGCAGGTTGATAACGCGCAACTGCGCGACGTTAACGAAGCGATCCGCAACCATCCCATTGAGTCAATCGGCCGCACTTTGCGTGGCTATATGACTGATATGAAGCGTATCGCGGTAGCAAGCTGATCCCCCTTCATACTTCAAGCGACA
Organism: Rahnella perminowiae; assembly: GCF_019049755.1. GTDB lineage: Bacteria > Pseudomonadota > Gammaproteobacteria > Enterobacterales > Enterobacteriaceae > Rahnella > Rahnella perminowiae. The sequence continues at coordinate 21,228 of NZ_JAFMOS010000630.1, read as the reverse complement.
GATGTGCTGGCTGCGTTCGGTCACCCGAATCACTTACCTGAGTAAGGTCATCGGGATTAATGAGCCTCGTCCCTGAGGCTCACCCTGCGGGCCAGCGCGAGCGCTGTTCAAATCGGTTCCCGACCGATTTGTCATTCGCTTGCCGCCTTCCTGTAACTCGAATTATTCGGGTCTCTAAGAAATAATAAAAAGGGCACTGCATGAAAATGCGGTGCCCTTTCTTTGGGTGCTGACAAAGACAGAACTTAGTTGCGGTACAAAATCTTAATGATGTGGTAACCGAACTGAGTGTGTAGCGGGCCCTGAGGCTCGATCAGGGGTGCGGAGAAAACCACCTTATCGAAAGCAGGCACCATGGCGCCTTGCTTGAATTCACCTAAATGGCCGCCTTTCTTGCCTGACGGGCAAGTAGAATGCTTCTTAGCCAGTTTTTCAAAATCACCACCATTCTTCAGTTGTTCAAGAAGATCGAGTGCCTGTGCTTCTTCCTTTACCAGGATATGCATTGCTGCGGCAGTTTTTGCCATGATAAGACCTTTTTACGAGAGTGTTTCCAGAGGCGTAATGTAACATCTGAAACCCCGCCGGGGGAATCCGGCCTGCATTCCATACACAACAAATTGCGCCGTAAAGCCTGTCAATCTCAGGCGGTGTTTCTGCTACAATCGCCGTCCTTGTCTATCAGGTGAGCAAAGATACGCCATGCGATTAAACCCCAGTCAACAACATGCCGTGGAATTTGTCACCGGACCCTGCCTGGTTCTGGCGGGTGCCGGTTCCGGCAAAACCAGGGTGATTACCAATAAAATCGCACACCTGATCCGCGAATGTGGCTATCAGGCGCGCCACATCGCAGCGGTGACTTTCACCAATAAGGCCGCGCGCGAAATGAAAGAGCGCGTCGCACAAACCCTCGGGCGCAAAGAAGCACGTGGCTTGCTGATTGCGACGTTCCACACGCTCGGGCTGGAAATTATCAAACGCGAATATGCTGCTCTGGGCATGAAGTCTAATTTTTCTTTATTTGATGATCAGGACCAGCTGGCCCTGCTTAAAGAGCTGAGCGAAAAATGGCTGGAGAACGACAAGACATTATTGCAGCAGCTGGTATCGACGATCTCAAACTGGAAAAACGATCTGGTTGATCCTGCCCATGCTGCCGGTCTGGCGCGATCAGAACGCGATCAAATCTTCGCGCACTGCTACGGCCTTTATCATGACCATATGCGAGCCTGTAATATTCTTGATTTCGATGACCTGATCCTGCTGCCAACGCTATTGCTACAAAGTAATGAAGAGGTGCGAGAGCGATGGCAGAACAAGCTGCGTTATCTGCTGGTCGATGAATATCAGGACACCAACACCAGTCAGTATATGATGGTGAAACTTTTGGTCGGCAACCGCGCACGTTTCACCGTGGTGGGTGATGATGACCAGTCAATTTACTCCTGGCGCGGGGCGCGGCCGCAAAACCTGGTGTTGCTGAAAGAAGATTTTCCGCAGTTACAGGTTATCAAGCTTGAGCAAAATTACCGATCCACGCAGCGTATTTTGAAAGCCGCCAACATTCTGATCGCCAATAACCCGCATGTGTTCGAGAAGCGTTTATTCTCAGAGCTGGCTTATGGCGAATCACTGAAAGTAGTGACGGCAAATAATGAAGATCATGAATCCGAGCGGGTGGTCGGCGAGCTGATTGCCCATCACTTCATCAATAAAACTGCTTATGGTGATTACGCGATTTTGTACCGTGGCAACCATCAGTCGCGTTTGTTCGAAAAAATGCTGATGCAGAACCGTATCCCGTACCGGATTTCTGGCGGCACTTCCTTCTTCTCGCGGCCAGAGATTAAAGACCTGCTGGCTTATCTGCGTGTGCTCACCAATCCGGACGATGACAGTGCATTCCTGCGTATCGTTAACACGCCACGTCGTGAAATCGGGGCCGCCACTTTGCAAAAACTGGGGGAATGGGCCAATCAGCGCAATAAAGGGCTGTTTAAAGCCAGTTTTGATCTGGGGCTGAGTCAGCATCTGACGGGGCGCGGGCTGGAATCCCTGCAACGTTTCACACACTGGATGGGCAATATTTCTGCGCTGGCAGAACGTGAACCGGTTGCGGCGGTGCGGGATTTGATCCACGGTGTTGATTACGAAAGCTGGTTGTTTGAAACTTCTCCGAGCCCGAAAGCCGCTGAAATGCGCATGAAAAACGTCAATCAGCTGTTCAGCTGGATGACGGAAATGCTGGAAGGCACCGATCTGGATGAGCCAATGACGCTCACGCAGGTGGTCACCCGCTTTACGCTGCGTGACATGATGGAACGTGGCGAGAACGACGAAGAGCTGGACCAGGTTCAGCTGATGACATTGCATGCCTCTAAAGGGCTGGAGTTCCCTTATGTGTATCTGGTCGGTATGGAAGAAGGTTTGCTGCCGCATCAGAGCAGCATCGACGAAGATAACGTGGACGAAGAGCGGCGTCTGGCTTACGTGGGGATTACCCGGGCACAAAAAGAGCTGACGTTTACACTCTGTCGTGAGCGGCGTCAGTACGGCGAGCTGATCCGCCCGGAACCGAGCCGCTTCCTGCTGGAATTACCGCAGGATGACCTGGCCTGGGAAAGCGAACGTAAAGTAGTGAGCGCGCAGGAACGCATGGTGAAAGGGCAAAGCCACCTGGAGAAAATCCGCGAGCAACTGGCGAAAGCAAAAGGCGGCAATTAGCCATTAAATCTTAGCCATTAAAAAAGCAGAGGCTGATGAATCAGCTCTCTGCTTTACGCTATAACTTTTTACAGCTGCCGGTCACTGTTCTTCGACAAACAGTGGCCAGTGGACATAACTTTGCCAGTGGCTTTCCTGCTCTAATTCTTCAGCGCGCAGCGGATGCTGTTCCAGCCAACCCTGTGGCACAATCACACTCAGCTCATCATCATTGGCGCGTAAACGCACTGCAGGCAATGTGTCGTCGCGTCGACGGCTGGCAAATATGATCGCCAGACGCAGAATACGACAAAGACGTTGTGCCTGACGCGGTGGCACGGCGTTTTGTTCATTGAGCAACGGTAAATCAAGCGTGTTGTTTTGGTTTTGCAGTAACGTCGCCAGCAGCTTTTTTTGCGCCGGTGTGAAACCCGGCAGATCCAGATGACGGATCAGATAGGCTGCGTGATGGGGGGCTTTCTTGAAATCCACACTCAGGCCAATTTCGTGGATCAGGCAGGCACTGTTAAGCAGTTCACGGGCACGGGCATCCAGCTTCCATTCCTGAGCTACCTGCAGCGAAAAGTTCTCAGCCAGTTGTGCCACCCGCTCGGCCTGCTCGTTGTCCAGCAGGTAACGGCGTTGCAGATTCCGCAACGTACGCTGGCGGATATCCTGCTCGATCGGCAAATGCAGCATGCCGTAAACCAGGCCCTCACGCAGTGCGCCACCCGCCAGAGTCATCATTTCGATGTTCAGGGTCTTGAAAATGGCTATCAGGATAGACAATCCGCTCGGGAAAACCAGCGCACGTTCAAGGGTCAGACCTTCAATCTCCAGCTCTTCCAGCTTGCCGCACTGAATGGCACGCTGTTTGAGCTGCTGCAGTTTAGGCAGCGTGATGTGTTCATCCATGCCCTGAGCGACCATGATTTCCTGTAAGGCCTGCACGGTACCAGAAGCGCCGACACAGATCTGCCAGCCATTCGCAATCAGCTCGGGAGCAACAGGAAGGATCATGTCTGTTGCCGCCTGTTCAGCCTGATCAAAGTTTTCTTTGGCCAGATTTCGATCCGCAAAATAGCGCTCCAGCCAGGTGACACAGCCCATCGAAAGGCTATAAAGCGTGGTGGCCTGAGCTCCGATGCCGGTCACCAGTTCTGTGCTGCCACCGCCAATATCGACGACCAGACGTTTATCCGGCCCGCCCGTGGTATGGGCAACGCCGTGATAAATCAGACGGGCTTCTTCTTCACCGGTAATGACCTGAATAGGACAACCGAGAATTAACTGAGCTTTACCCAGGAATTCATCGGCATTACTGGCAAGACGCAGCGTTGCGGTGGCAACGACACGAATTTGGTCGCGCGGGATATCCTGCAATCTTTCAGAAAATAACTTCAGGCATTGCCAGCCACGCTGCATCGCTTCCTGAGAAAGCAGGTTTTGTTTATCCAGACCGGCGGCCAGACGCACTTTGCGTTTAATTCTGGCGAGGGTCTGGATACTGCCTGCCACCTCACGAACAACCAGCATGTGAAAGCTGTTAGAACCCAGATCAATCGCTGCATACAGTGAGGTGGAACTTAGCATAGGTTATCAGCCCGGACGTTTACGGTTGCTACGTGGTGCACTGCTGCGACGTGAAGACGAATTACTGTTACGACGCGGGCCGTTACCGGTGCGCGAGCGGGCAAGACGTTTTGCAGGAGGCAAATCAGTTAACAGCGCATCGCTGTTGTATTTACTGACCGGAATGCTGTGGCCGGTATAGGTTTCAATTGCCGGCAGATTCAGGGCATATTCTTCACATGCCAGGCTGATGGAATGACCACTCAGACCTGCACGACCGGTACGGCCAATGCGGTGCACATAGTCTTCACAGTCGTCAGGCAGGTCATAGTTAAAGACGTGCGTTACGGCAGGAATGTGCAAACCACGGGCAGCAACGTCGGTCGCAACCAGAATATCCAGCGTGCCTTTTGTGAAGTCTTCCAGAACACGAAGGCGTTTTTTCTGCGGAACGTCACCGGTCAGCAAACCGACACGGTGTCCGTCGGCCGCCAGATGGCCCCAGACATCTTCACAACGGTGTTTAGTGTTGGCAAAAATAATGCAGCGATCCGGCCATTCTTCTTCAATCAGCGTCTGCAACAGGCGCATTTTTTCTTCGTTTGAAGGATAGAACAGCTCTTCTTTAATACGATGGCCGGTTTTTTGTTCCGGTTCGATTTCAATCGACTCGGCATTATTCATGTTTTCGAACGCCAGTTCTTTCACACGATAGGAAAGTGTTGCTGAGAACAGCATGTTCAGGCGTTGATTAGCAGGAGGCATCCGGCGGAACAACCAGCGGATATCTTTGATGAAGCCCAGATCGAACATACGGTCTGCTTCATCCAGTACCACCACCTGGATCGCGCCCAGGTCGATGTGGTTCTGTTTAGTGTAATCGATTAAACGGCCGGTGGTTCCGATCAGGATGTCCACGCCGCTTTCCAGCACTTTTAGCTGTTTATCGTACCCGTCGCCGCCATATGCCAGGCCTAATTTCAGCCCGGTAGATTCAGATAATGCTTCGGCGTCGGAGTGGATCTGCACCGCGAGTTCACGCGTAGGTGCCATGATCAAGGCACGCGGCTGGTTAGTCTGACGACCTTCCGCAGCAGGGTGAGAAAGTAGATAATGGAAAGTAGACGCTAAAAAAGCCAGCGTCTTGCCGGTACCGGTTTGCGCCTGACCTGCAACATCACGCCCAGCGAGCGTGATTGGCAATGCCAATGCCTGAATAGGAGTACAGTAATGGAAGCCTTTCTTTTCAAGGGCTTCTACTGCCAGCGGGTGCAGGGCGAAGTCGGAAAACTTCTGTTCGGTCAAGTGTGTTTTGCTCATAGTGTGGTAGAATATCAGCTAACTATTGCTTTACGAAAGCGTATCCGGTGAAATAAAGTCAACCTGATGTTGGTTAATGCTACATCAACAAGGTAAAGATAATCCTTTGGAGTAAACATGAGCGATAAAATTATTCACCTGACCGATGACAGTTTCGACAACGACGTATTGAAAGCCGAAGGGCTGGTGCTGGTCGATTTTTGGGCAGAGTGGTGCGGACCATGTAAGATGATCGCTCCGATTCTGGATGAAATTGCCACTGAGTTCGAAGGCAAGCTGACCATCGCGAAACTGAACATCGATGAAAACCCAGGTACTGCCCCTAAATATGGCATCCGTGGTATTCCTACCCTGCTGTTATTTAAAGGCGGCGAAGTCGCAGCAACTAAAGTTGGCGCACTGTCGAAAGGTCAGTTGAAAGAGTTCTTAACAGCTAATCTGTAATCGGTCGGGATGACCTAAGCCAGGTGTTTAGCGGGTTACCGTGTTTTTCACATTGTCCGCTAGACGCCTGTCAAGAAGCATGCTAAGTTTACGCTTACTGCAAATAGAGCTTACCTGTAGTTTGATTCTTACGTTTTACTCTGTTGTGTCAAAAACATCTGCCTATAAAGTTTCTTTGAATAATAATTAAATTGAACTGGCACTGTACTTGACCATCTAACGGTTTTGACAAAATCGGCTTTAAGACACCTTCAATATCAGCATTACCCCTCAAGAATCGCCCGCGCGCGACTGCCTGCGGCTGGATTACCGGGCTGTTATTTAGGTGTCATACAATAAACAGGCATGGATGACCCTGCCATACCCATTCACGACAGATGTTCGAGACATACCCCGAGTTTAAGAACCCACCATTATGAATCTTACCGAATTAAAGAATACGCCGGTCTCTGACCTCATTGCACTCGGCGAAAATATGGGACTGGAAAACCAGGCCCGCATGCGTAAGCAAGACATTATCTTTTCAATATTGAAGCAGCATGCGAAAAGCGGAGAAGACATCTTCGGTGATGGCGTACTGGAGATATTGCAGGATGGATTTGGTTTCCTCCGCTCCGGAGACAGTTCCTACCTCGCAGGCCCCGACGACATCTACGTATCTCCAAGCCAAATTCGCCGCTTCAACCTTCGTACCGGCGACACCATTTCCGGTAAAATCCGTCCACCAAAAGAAGGTGAACGTTATTTTGCCCTGTTGAAAGTTAACGAAGTTAACTACGACAAACCAGAAAACGCCCGTAGCAAAATCCTGTTTGAAAACTTAACCCCTCTGCATGCTAATTCACGTCTGCGTATGGAACGGGGTAACGGTTCAACAGAAGATTTGACCGCTCGCGTACTGGATTTAGCTGCGCCAATTGGTCGCGGTCAACGTGGTCTGATTGTTGCTCCGCCGAAAGCCGGTAAAACCATGCTGCTGCAAAACATCGCCACCAGCATTGCTTACAACCATCCTGACTGCGTGCTGATGGTACTGCTGATTGACGAACGTCCGGAAGAAGTGACCGAGATGCAGCGTCTGGTGAAAGGTGAAGTTATCGCCTCTACCTTTGATGAGCCCGCTTCCCGCCACGTTCAGGTGGCTGAAATGGTCATCGAAAAGGCCAAGCGTCTGGTTGAGCATAAGAAAGACGTAATCATTTTGCTGGACTCCATTACCCGTCTGGCACGTGCTTACAACACCGTGGTGCCTGCTTCAGGCAAGGTGCTGACCGGTGGTGTGGATGCCAATGCCTTGCACCGTCCAAAACGCTTCTTCGGTGCTGCGCGTAACGTGGAAGAGGGTGGTAGCCTGACTATCATCGCTACTGCGCTGGTTGATACCGGCTCTAAAATGGATGAAGTTATCTATGAAGAGTTTAAAGGTACCGGCAACATGGAATTACATCTGGCGCGTAAAATCGCTGAAAAACGTGTCTTCCCTGCGATCGACTACAACCGCTCTGGTACCCGTAAAGAAGAGCTGTTGACCACTTCTGAAGAACTGCAAAAAATGTGGATCCTGCGTAAAATCATTCATCCGATGGGTGAGATTGATGCGATGGAATTCCTCATCAACAAGCTTGCAATGACCAAGACCAATGATGACTTCTTCGACATGATGAAACGTTCTTAATTTGGTGTAAAGTCCGCTCAACGCCACGCACAGTCGTGGCGTTTTTTGTTTTTGGTGGCTACCATAATGCTACTTTGGGAAGATTGTCAGACTATTCGGATAATAGCTGATGGTTTATCACGTGCCCTTTCTTTACTTTGTCGGTTGATTGCCCGAGAAATGGCAGCAGATAAGGTCTTGCCCGAGACAAAACCATAACTGTCACCATAGGATATGATTTAAGGCTGTGAGGTTTATGATGCTGTCAACTCCACACCTTATTTTTGCAGAAGAGACTTCTTAACTGTGAATTTACTCAATATGAGTACTGAGCTAGCGATTGTTTTCGTATTTTCATTCCTCTTTTTATTCGTTGCCCGGAAGGTAGCGAATAAAATCGGACTTGTTGATAAACCGAATTTTCGTAAACGTCACCAGGGACTGATACCACTCGTTGGTGGGATCTCTGTCTATGCGGGTGTTTGTTTTGCCTTTCTGATCACCAATTATACTATTCCACATGGCAACCTTTACATTGCCTGCGCCGGGCTGCTGGTATTAGTGGGTGCACTGGATGACCGTTTCGATATCAGTGTAAAAACACGTGCAATGGTTCAGGCCGTGGTCGCTGTTGCGATGATGAGTTTTGCTAACCTCACGCTTCGCAGCCTCGGACATCTGATTGGTCCCTGGGAAATGGTATTAGGCCCGTTTGGCTATCTTGTCACTTTGTTCGCCGTGTGGGCTGCCATTAACGCCTTCAACATGGTCGATGGTATTGATGGCTTACTGGGCGGCTTGTCTTGTGTCAGCTTTGGCTCACTGGGCCTCATCATGTACGAGAGCGGACACATGGAGTTAGCGTACTGGTGCTTCGCGATGATTGCCGCAATCATCCCGTATATTTTACTCAATTTGGGTGTTTTGGGGCCTCGTTACAAAGTCTTTATGGGCGACGCGGGCAGCACGCTGATAGGGTTTACGGTCATCTGGGTCCTCCTGCAAAGTACGCAAGGCGAATCTCATCCTATGAATCCGGTCACTGCACTTTGGCTTATCGCTATTCCCCTGATGGACATGGTCGCCATCATGTATCGCCGGCTTCGTAAAGGGATGAGCCCGTTCTCAGCAGATCGTCAGCACATTCATCATTTGATCATGCGCGCAGGTTTTACTTCACGTCAGGCTTTCGTCTTAATAACTGTGGCTGCCGCTATTCTGGCGGGCATTGGTGTGGTGGGCGAACATCTGACTTTTGTTCCCGAATGGATAATGCTGGCTTTATTCTTCGTTGCCTTCCTGTTGTACGGCATCTGCATCAAACACGCCTGGCGTGTGGCGCGGTTTATAAAACGGGTTAAAAGACGTTTGCGCCGTTCTTCTAATCAATAATCACTTTTTAAGCAAGGGCTTACTGGCTGTGGATAAACCAGAAATGATGAGAAACCAGAACGAACACGCCATCGAGAATGAACTTGATATCCGCGGGCTGTGCTGCACTTTATGGAAAGGAAAATTCTGGATTGCAGGTCTGGCGATACTCTTTGCCTTAGTCGCCCTGGGGTCGTCTTACCTCATGAAACAGGAATGGAGTTCGACGGCAATCACGGATCGGCCTACGGTCAACAATCTTTCGTCCTATTTCTCTCAGGCACAGTTTCTGCGTAATTTAGATATGCGTAATGTGCCGCAGTCAGACGCCAACCGCCCACCCATTTCTGATGAAGCCTACAACGAGTTTGTCATGCAACTTGCGGCTTATGACACCCGTCGGGATTTCTGGCTGCATAACCCTTATTACCAGCAACGTCAGGAAAATGATGCGCGTGCTGATGCGGTTCTGCTGGATGAAATGATCAATGACATCCAGTTTACTGCCCGTGATGCACCGAAAGTGCCGAACGATATGGTGAAACTCACGGCGGAAAATGCCGCTGATGCGAACAAACTTTTACGTCAGTATGTCGATTTCGCCAGCCAGCGTGCGGCACAACATCTCTATGATGAGCTGGAAGGCGCGTGGGCGGCACGAACGCAGTCAATGAAAGCGCAGGTCAAGCGTCAGGAAGAGGTTGCCCAGACTGTTTTCAAGCGCACCACGCATAATACTGAGCAGGCATTGAAGATTGCTCAGCAGCAAAACATTAATAAAAGTGTGACCGATACGCCCGCAGAAGAATTGCCGGATTCCGATATGTTCCTGCTGGGTGTGCCTATGCTCAAGGCTCGTCTGGAATTACTGCAAGCCTCCGGTCCGGGGTATGATCTGGATTACGATCAGAACCGTGCGATGCTGTCGACGCTGAACGTCGGGCCAACGCTTACGGCAAAATTCCAGACTTATCGCTATCTGAGAACGCCTGAAGAACCTGTAAAACGTGACAGCCCTCGTCGGGCATTATTGATGATTATGTGGGGCATTGTCGGTGGTTTAATCGGGGCTGGCGTTGCCCTGACCCGCCGTAAAAATAAGAGAAACACATTGTGAAAGTGTTGACGATTTTCGGCACGCGTCCGGAGGCCATCAAAATGGCTCCTCTGGTGCTTGCTTTGTCGCAGGATGCGGCCTTTGAATCAAAAGTGTGTGTGACGGCTCAACACCGTGAAATGCTCGATCAGGTATTGCGCCTCTTTGACATCACCCCTGATTATGATCTCAACATTATGAAGCCAGGGCAGGGACTGACAGAAATTACCAGTCGGATCCTGACCGGCCTTAAGCCGGTTCTGGATGAGTTCAAGCCTGACATAGTGCTGGTGCACGGTGATACCACCACGACTTTATCCGCCAGCCTTGCCGCGTTTTATCACCAGATCCCCGTCGGGCATGTTGAAGCAGGTCTGCGTACCGGGGATTTGTCGTCCCCGTGGCCGGAAGAGGGCAATCGCCTGCTAACAGGTCATCTGGCGAAATGGCACTTTGCACCCACCGAGAATGCCAGTGTCAATTTGCAGCGGGAAAACATCGGCGCAGAGAGCATTTTTGTCACCGGGAATACGGTGATTGATGCCCTGCTCTGGGTACGTGACCGCTTTAACAGCGATGTCTCGCTGGCACAACAGTTGGCGAATAACTACCCGTTTTTGGATGCCAACAAAAAGCTGATTTTAGTGACGGGCCACCGTCGTGAAAGCTTTGGCAAAGGCTTTGAACGGATTTGCTCGGCCCTGGCGGAAATTGCATGCCAGCACCCTGAAGTACAAATTGTGTATCCGGTGCATCTCAATCCGAACGTCAGCGAGCCGGTGAATCGCATTCTGCAAAGCATCGACAATATCGTACTGATCGACCCTCAGGATTACCTGCCATTCGTTTATCTGATGGATAAAGCTTATCTGATCCTGACCGACTCCGGCGGGGTGCAGGAAGAAGCGCCTTCACTGGGCAAGCCTGTGCTGGTGATGCGTGAAACCACAGAACGTCCGGAAGCGGTTGATGCCGGAACAGTCCGGCTGGTGGGCACCGATCCCGCTAAAATAGTCGAGGAAGTGAACCGTCTGCTAAACGATGAAAACGAATACAACAGCATGAGCCGGGCACACAATCCTTACGGCGACGGGCATGCCTGCCGCCATATTCTTGACGCATTGAAAAATCATTGGGTACCACAATGAGTTTTAACATTATCTCTGTCATCGGACTCGGTTACATCGGTCTGCCAACCGCTGCCGCTTTCGCCTCACGCCAAAAAAAAGTGGTGGGCGTCGATATTAATCAGCATGCCGTGGATACGATTAACCGTGGTGCGATCCATATTGTTGAACCCGATCTTGATCTTCTGGTCAGGCAGGCCGTTGATGCGGGATTGTTGCGGGCAGTGACTAAACCGGAACCTGCAGATGCTTTCCTGATTGCAGTTCCGACGCCGTTTAAGGGTGATCATTTACCGGATATGAAATTCGTTGAATCTGCCGCACGTTCTCTGGCGCCGGTTCTGAAAAAAGGCGATCTGATCATTCTGGAATCTACGTCACCGGTGGGGGCGACAGAGCAAATGGCCGCCTGGCTGGCGGAAGCCCGTCCTGATCTGAGCTTTCCTCAGCAAGCCGGTGAGCAATCCGATATCAACATTGCTTACTGCCCGGAACGCGTGCTGCCAGGACAGGTGATGGTTGAGCTGATCAAAAATGACCGTGTCATTGGCGGCATGACGTCAGTTTGTTCACAGCGTGCCAGCGATTTATATAACATTTTCCTTGAAGGCGAATGTGTTACCACCCATTCCCGTACCGCCGAAATGTGCAAGTTGACGGAAAACAGTTTCCGCGACGTAAATATTGCCTTTGCCAACGAACTGTCGCTGATTTGCGATGCGCAGGGCATTAACGTCTGGGAACTGATCAGTCTGGCGAACCGCCATCCACGGGTGAATATCCTGCAGCCGGGTCCGGGCGTTGGCGGACATTGTATTGCAGTCGACCCGTGGTTCATTGTTGCGCAAAACCCGGCGCTGGCCAGAATCATCCGCACAGCGCGCGAAGTGAATGACAGCAAACCGCACTGGGTCGTGGATCGTGTGAAAGCGGCACTGGCAGATTGCCTGACTACCACGGGCAAACGTGCTGCCGACGTCAAGATTGCCTGCTTTGGCCTGGCGTTTAAACCCAATATTGATGATCTCCGCGAAAGCCCGGCAGTGGAAGTGACACACCTGATTGCCGACTGGCACGCCGGAAAAACGTGGGCGGTTGAGCCTAATGTGCATCAGCTACCGGCTTCTCTCGCGGATAAAGTGACGTTAGAAAGCCTGGATCGCGCACTGGCTGAAGCCGATCTGTTGGTGATGTTAGTTGATCACCAACCGTTCAAAGCGATCCCTGGCAGTCAGATCCGGCAGTCATGGATTGTGGATACTAAAGGCGTATGGCGATAAATAATCCTTTGCACGGCAATATCGAACCGCTCGGATGGGAGAGTCATTTCTTCCAGCTTAACAGTGCGCGTCTGACACCGGATGCCTCTGCGGGTGAAATCACGCCGCAGAAGCTTGAACAATATGCACTGGTGCAGGCCAAAGTAGAGGCAGATCAAACGCACACGCTGGACGCCCTGTCTGCGTTGGGTTTCCGGCTGGCAGAAGGTGAAACGGACTTTTGCGTGACGGTCACGCCGCAGGATATGGCGTTGCCAGCAGGGCGTCTGGCTTTGCCGCAAGATATCGCTGATGTGGCAATTATTGCCAGCCAGACGTTTCGTTTCAGCCGTTTTCGCGCACCCTGGTATCAGCCTGATGACAGCGCCCGTTTCTACGCAATGTGGGCAGAAAAGGCGATACTGGGCACGTTTGATCACCTTTGCCTGTGGGCAGACGATGCACAGGGTAACGGGCTGGGCTTTGTCACGTTGCGACGTCTGTCAGAAGATGAAGTAAGAATTGGCCTGCTGGCTGTCAGACCTGAATTCCAGGGGCAGGGAGCAGGTAAAAAGTTAATGGCGGCTGCGAAAAATTGGTGTGCCGGACAGGGTGTATCGCGACTGTATGTCGCCACGCAAACCGGTAATATCGCGGCCTTAAATCTTTATCTCGCCAGCGGTGGCAAAGTCATGCGCTCGGCGTACTGGTTGTACAGGTGAAACGATGATCCCTTTTAATGCGCCACCGATTGTGGGTACTGAAATTGATTACATGCGCGAGGCCATGGACAGCGGCAAACTGTGCGGTGACGGCGGGTTTACCCTGCGCTGCCAGAAATGGTTTGAACAGCGTTTTAACTGTCCGAAGGTTTTGCTGACGCCGTCCTGTACGGCATCGCTGGAAATGGCCGCGTTGCTGCTGGATATTCAGCCCGGTGACGAAGTGATTATGCCAAGCTTTACGTTTGTTTCGACCGCCAATGCATTCGTTTTACGCGGCGCGAAAATCGTGTTTGTGGATATCCGCCCGGATACCATGAATATTGATGAAACCCTGATTGAAGCTGCGATCACTGAAAAAACGAAAGTGATTGTCCCGGTGCATTACGCGGGTGTGGCCTGTGAAATGGATACCATCATGGCGATCGCCGAAAAACATCATCTGTTTGTGGTGGAAGATGCCGCACAGGGCGTGATGTCAGCTTACAAAGGCAAAGCACTGGGCACCCTTGGTCATATCGGCTGTTTCAGTTTCCACGAAACCAAGAATTACACGGCGGGCGGTGAAGGTGGTGCAACGCTGATTAACGATCCGGCCCTGATTGATCGTGCCGAGATTATCCGTGAAAAAGGCACTAACCGCAGCCAGTTCTTCCGCGGTCAGGTGGATAAATATACCTGGCGGGACATTGGTTCCAGCTATCTGATGTCCGATTTGCAGGCCGCGTATCTGTGGGGGAATCTGGATTCAGCTGAAAAGATCAACCAGCGCCGTCTGGCAATCTGGAATCAGTATTACGAAGCATTGCAGGATCTGGCCGACGCAGGCCGCGTTCAGTTGCCTTCAGTTCCACAAGACTGTGTGCAAAATGCTCATATGTTCTATGTGCGTCTGAGTGATATCGACGACCGTGATGCATTTATTCGTCACATGAAAGCGGCAGATATTCTCACCGTATTCCATTATATCCCGCTGCATGCCTGTCCGGCGGGCGAAGATTTTGGTCGTTTCGCTGGCGTCGATCGTTTCACGACAAAAGAGAGTGAGCGTCTGGTGCGCCTGCCCCTGTTCTACAACATGACCGATGATACGCAGCGTGCGGTGATTACGGCCATGCTGCAATATTTCGCCTGATATGTCGCTGGCAAAAGCATCAGTCTGGACCGCAGGTTCTACGCTGATTAAAATTGGTGCCGGGTTGCTGGTGGTGAAATTGCTGGCCGTGACGTTCGGCCCTGACGGCGTAGGGCAGGCAGGGAATTTCCGCCAGCTCGTGACCGTACTTGGTGTGCTGTCCGGTGCCGGTATTTTCAATGGTATTACTAAATACGTTGCCGAACATCATCAGGATCCTGAGCGGCTTAAAGCTGTACTCGGTACGTCCTCTTCGCTGATTTTGGGTTTCTCGACGCTGCTGGCCGCCATCTTTTTGCTGGCTGCCGGCCCTGTCAGTGTCGGGTTGTTCGGACACGACCGCTATCAGGCCGTTGTGCGGGCCGTGGCATTTATCCAGATGGGCATTGCTTATGCCAACTATTTTCAGGCCATCCTGAAAGGTTATCGTGATGCGACGGGTAACGCGCTGGCTGTAATGGGTGGCAGTCTGATTGGCTTGCTGGCCTATCTCTTGTGTTTCAAACTGGGCGGTTATGAAGGCGCGCTGGCCGGGCTGGCACTGGTGCCAGCGCTGGTCGTTGTGCCTGCGGGCGGCATGTTGTGGCGGCGAAAATCCTTTCCGCTGGCCTACTTAAAGCCCGGCTGGGACCGCTTTATCGCCAGCCATTTGGGAAAGTTTACCCTGATGGCACTGATCACATCTGTCACGTTGCCGGTGGCGTATGTGATGATGCGAAACCTGCTGGCGGAGCATTACAGCTGGAAAGATGTGGGGATCTGGCAGGGCGTCAGCAGTATTTCTGATGCCTATTTGCAGTTTATCACCGCCTCTTTCAGCGTTTATTTATTGCCGACGCTATCGCGCATGACGGATAAACGCGATATTACGCGTGAAATCGTTAAGTCATTAAAATTTGTTCTGCCCGCCGTAGCGGCCGTCAGTTTTACTGTCTGGCTGTTGCGTGACTTTGCTATCTGGTTACTGTTTTCAAAACAATTTATCGCGATGCGCGATTTGTTCGCCTGGCAGTTAGTGGGTGACGTACTGAAAGTCGGCTCTTATGTTTTTGGCTATCTGGTGATTGCGAGAGCCTCTCTGCGTTTTTACGTGCTGACTGAAATCAGCCAGTTTGCGTTACTGACGGGCTTTTCACATTGGTTGATCCCGATACGGGGTTCTCTTGGCGCCGCGCAAGCGTATATGGCGACGTATGTCGTCTATTTCGCCCTGTGCTGTACCGTATTTGTTATTTATCGTAGACGAGCATGACAACGCTGATTCACGTTTTGGGATCTGACATTCCCCACCATAATGTCACCGTGCTGCGCTTTTTTAATGATGTTCTGGCCGAATGCGCGCCTGAAAAGCTGATTTATCATTTTATGGTGGCGGCAGCAGATGCATCAGCATTTGCTGAATTCGCACGTCTGGATATTCGGGTTTATCCGGACAAAAAATCGCTGGCCGACGCGGTGATTTCCCGGGCACAGGATCGTACACATCACTTTTTCTTCCATGGCCAGTTCAACCCGACGCTTTGGCTGGCGCTGCTGACCGGCAAAATTAAATCTCAGCAGGCCAGCTGGCACATCTGGGGCGCAGATCTTTATGAATCGACAGGTGGTCTGAAATTCCGCCTGTTTTATTTTTTAAGGCGTCTGGCTCAGGGACGTATCGGCCATGTTTTCGCTACCCGCGGCGATCTGATTCATTTCCATCAGAGACATCCGCGCGTGCCGTCCTCATTATTGTATTTCCCGACGCGTATGGATCCGGCGCTGACGCTTTCAGCCGGGCAGCCTGAACCTGCAGAGCCGATGACCGTGCTGGTCGGCAATTCCGGCGATCGCAGTAACCGACATACTGAAGCGCTGCGTTCGTTGCATCAACAGTTTGGTGCCGGTATCCGGGTGATTATTCCTATGGGCTATCCGGCCAATAATGACGCCTATATCGAGCAGGTTCGCCGCGAGGCGCTCAAACTTTTTGCGCCCGGGAATGTTGAGCTGATGACCGGTTCGATGCCTTTTGCACAATATCTCGACGTGCTGCGTGGTTGCTCGCTGGGGTATTTTATTTTTGACCGCCAGCAGGGTATCGGGACGCAATGTTTGCTGATTCAGTTCGGCGTGCCGTTTGTGGTGAGCCGTCAGAATCCGTTCTGGCAGGATCTGGCAGAACAAAATCTGCCGGTATTGTTTTACGGTGACGCACTTGATACCCGAACTGTGGCCGAAGCGCGGCGCCAGTTGCTGACTGCGGACCGGAAGAATATCGCATTCTTCAGCCCGAATTACATCGCCGGCTGGCAACAGGCGTTACTGCTGGCGGCAGGAGAAACATCATGACAATGGCACAGCTTGGCGGCCTGTCTGTCGTTTATGCGTTCTCGCTGTTGTTCATTTTGACGCTGACCTACAAAGAATTTCGCCGTGTGCGTTTTAACTTCAACGTCCTGTTTTCGCTGTTGTATCTACTGACGTTCTATTTCGGTTTTCCGCTGACCTGTCTGCTGGTTTTCCAGTTTGATGTCAACGTCGTACCGGTTGAAAACCTGTTACAGGCGATGCTGGCCGCAACCTGTTTTTACGGTATTTATTATGTCAGTTATAAAACGCGGTTGAGGGCAAAACGTGATGGCCCGTCCCGTACACTGTTTACGATGAACCGTGTCGAAACCCATCTGACCTGGTTTTTACTGGCACTTATCGCCGTGGTAACCGTGTCCATCTTCTTTACGCATAACGGATTTTTGCTGTTTAAGCTCAAATCGTACAGCCAGATTTTTTCCAGTGATGTGTCCGGGGTTGCGCTTAAACGCTTCTTTTACTTCTTCCTGCCAGCGATGCTGGTGGTGTTCTTCCTCAAACCCAATCCGCAGCGCTGGCTGTTTTTCCTGGTCAGTACCGTCGCATTTGGTTTACTCACGTATATTATTGTTGGCGGGACACGCGCGAATATCATTATCGCGTTCGCGCTGTTTTTGTTTATCGGCATCGTACGCGGCTGGATTAGTTTGTGGATGCTGGCGGTGGCGGGCGTACTGGGCATTGTCGGTATGTTCTGGCTGGCGCTGAAACGTTACGGGCTGAATGTCAGCGGCCCTGAGGCGTTTTATACCTTCCTGTACCTGACGCGTGATACGTTCTCGCCATGGGAAAATCTGGGACTGTTGCTGCAAAATTACGACAAAATTAGTTTTCAGGGACTGGCACCGATTATTCGTGATTTCTACGTCTTTATCCCCAGCTGGCTATGGCATGACCGTCCGGGTGTGGTGCTCAACACCGCCAACTATTTCACCTGGGATGTGCTCGGTAACCATTCCGGTCTGGCCATTTCGCCAACGCTGATTGGCTCGCTGGTTGTGATGGGCGGCGTGTGGTTTATCCCGCTGGGTGCGGTGGCGGTTGGGATGATCATTAAATGGTTCGACTGGCTTTATGAAAAAGGCAAAGCGGAGACCAACATTTATAAAGCGGCCATTCTGCAAAGTTTTTGCTTTGGTGCCGTGTTCAATATGATCGTACTTGCCCGCGAAGGCGTGGATTCCTTTTTCTCACGGGTGGTGTTTTTCTGTGTCGTATTCGCAACTTGTCTGGTTGTCGCAAAATTATTGTACTGGATGTTTGACGCCGCCGGGCTGATACGAGCCAGGATGCCGGTCAGAAAAAACCTCATGGAGCCTTTGGTAGTAAGGAAGATGGATGAATTTGGAGAATAACGTCCCGCAATATGATATTCGCGGGATCCGCCTTTGGGGCTTTCGCAATATGGCGCATTTTCTTGATTATCTTTTTGCCGGTCATCAGGTGAAAAAAGGTTCGCTGGTGGCGATAAATGCAGAGAAAGTGCTGACGGTCGAAAGCAACCCTGAAATGCGTACGCTGATCGACCATGCGGAGTTTAAATACCCCGACGGGATCAGCATTGTGCGCGCTATACGGCGTAAATATCCGCAGTCACGCGTCTCGCGTATTGCAGGGGCTGACCTTTGGGAAGGATTGATGGAGCGTGCAGGGCGTGAAGGAACACCGGTCTTTCTGATCGGCGGTAAACCGGAAGTCCTGATGCAGACGGAAGAAAAATTGCGATTGCTGTGGAACGTCAATATTGTCGGCAGCCAGAATGGGTATTTTGTGCCTGAACAGCGCGAAGCATTGTTTGAAAAGGTAAAAAGCAGCGGAGCATCTATCGTGACCGTGGCGATGGGGTCACCAAAGCAGGAAATCCTGATGCGTGACTGCCGTCGTGTGCATCCAGATGCGCTTTACATGGGCATCGGTGGGACCTATGACGTCTTTACCGGGCATGTTAAACGTGCCCCTAAAATCTGGCAAAATCTGGGGCTGGAATGGCTCTACCGGCTGATTTTACAGCCCAGCCGTTTGCGTCGTCAGCTCAAACTGCTCAAATTTATCCGTTACTACTATACCGGTCGTCTGTAATATTTGCGCCGTGGCTGATCTTCAGCGCGGCGTTTTACCTCTCATTTCACTCTACCCTTTACTGTCGTTTGCACCCTGACATGTCTACCTGTGCGGATCTTTCTCAATTGTGGTTTGCAACTCATCCTGAAATGCGGAACCATAACGCCGTTTTTCCGCCCTGTACGGGCATCATCACCCATAAAAATAACATTCCGGTCATTCCGGAAGGCAAACACAATTACAGAGAAACTGAGGAATTATGGCGAATCAAGAAGAAAAGGGTGGGCTACACCGGGGGCTTGAAGCGAGGCACATAGAGCTGATAGCGCTGGGCGGCACTATCGGCGTAGGATTATTTATGGGCGCAGCCAGTACCCTGAAATGGGCCGGGCCTTCAGTGTTGCTGGCCTATATTCTGGCGGGCGTGTTCGTCTTCTTTATCATGCGCTCAATGGGTGAAATGCTGCATCTGGAGCCCGTTGCCGGTTCGTTCGCCGTCTATGCCCATAAATATCTTGGACCATACTATGGCTACCTGACCGCCTGGAGTTACTGGTTTATGTGGATAGCGGTGGGGATTTCTGAAATCACCGCGATTGGTGTATACGCCCAATACTGGTTCCCGGATTTACCACAGTGGATCCCCGCGCTGATCGCGGTGGCAATTGTGGCCTCTGCTAACCTTGCTGCGGTGAAACTGTATGGTGAAATGGAGTTCTGGTTTGCGCTGATCAAAATTACCACCATCATTGTGATGATCGTGGTCGGGCTGGCGGTGATTTTCTTCGGATTCGGCAATCATGGCGAAGCTATAGGTTTTGGCAACCTGACGGCACACGGCGGCTTCTTTGCGGGTGGCTGGAAAGGTTTCCTGTTTGCGCTGTGTATTGTTGTGGCGTCCTATCAGGGCGTGGAACTGGTGGGTATTACTGCCGGTGAAGCGAAGAATCCGCAGGTTACGCTTAAACGTGCCATCAATAACATTTTGTGGCGTATCCTGATTTTCTACGTCGGCGCAATTTTCGTCATCATCACCATTTTCCCGTGGAACGAAATGGGCACCCACGGCAGCCCGTTCGTTCTGACATTTGCGAAGATTGGTATTGCTTCGGCTGCAGGCATTATTAACTTTGTCGTGCTGACGGCAGCATTGTCAGGCTGTAACAGCGGTATGTACAGCTGCGGACGTATGCTTTATGCGCTGTCTGAGAATCGCCAGTTGCCTGCGTTTCTGAGCAATGTCTCGAAAAGTGGTGTGCCGGTTTATGGTATTGCGATCACTATTTTGTGTCTGCTGGTCGGTTCGTGCCTGAACTACATCATTCCGAATCCTGAGAAAGTATTCGTGTATGTCTACAGTGCCAGCGTACTGCCGGGTATGGTGCCATGGTTTGTGGTATTGATCAGCCAGTTACGTTTCCGTGACGCGCACAAAGAGAAACTGAAAAACCATCCGTTTAAGTCGGTTCTCTTCCCTTATACCAACTACCTGACGCTGATATTCCTGGCATGTGTGCTGGTCGGTATGGCAATTAACCCGGATACGCGGGTTTCTTTACTGGTAGGGGGTATTTTTATTGCGGCAGTCTCGCTGATATACTTCGGCCTCGGCATGCATAAGCGTGCCGCGCTGACGGCAGAAAAAGTAAAATAACGTCGTAAGTCACGGGTGGGGAAGGCAAGATGCTTACTTTTACTGCGTATTGGATAAAGCGTAATCAAACGCAATATTTCTGATAAAAAGCACTAGACAGCCAGGCGTTAAAACCGTAGTATCCCCACCCGCAACGGCGCTAAGCGCCCGTAGCTCAGCTGGATAGAGCGCTGCCCTCCGGAGGCAGAGGTCTCAGGTTCGAATCCTGTCGGGCGCACCATTTAGTATGCGCTAGAGTTGCGGTGGAATGTTGAAGTCAGGCAGTTCACGTTAGTTAGAGATATGGTGGCTATAGCTCAGTTGGTAGAGCCCTGGATTGTGATTCCAGTTGTCGTGGGTTCGAGTCCCATTAGCCACCCCACTCTAAAAATGGTTTTGTGATTGTGACATGCGATGGTGGCGGAATTGGTAGACGCGCTAGCTTCAGGTGTTAGTGTCCTTCGGATGTGAGGGTTCGAGTCCCTCCCTTCGCACCACACACAAAATACATTTAAATGATGCAGTTAGCATCAGAAAGTAGTAAGATGCACGACATCGGCGAGTAGCGCAGCTTGGTAGCGCAACTGGTTTGGGACCAGTGGGTCGGAGGTTCGAATCCTCTCTCGCCGACCATATTTGAAGAACCTGCTTTTTTTAAAGCAGGTTTTTTTTCGTCCGTATAAAACCTTTTCCCCTCTCACTGCCTGTGTTGTTTATCCGCGACATACCCGCTTTCTTTTGTCTCAGACGGGAGACATTTATCCCCTTGAAAATAA
>NZ_JAFMOS010000468.1 GCF_019049755.1 Rahnella perminowiae | reverse complement strand
GTATAAAAAAGGGGCCCCGGATTGCTCCGGAGCCCGTTTAAGACCGCGACTTATCTATTTACTGTCTTGCGATGATGTGATCATTTTCCACATCGACAGTAATTGGCTTACCTGGGATCAGCTTGCCGGACAAGATTTGCTGAGCCAGCGGGTTCTCAATCTCTTGCTGGATAGCACGCTTCAATGGACGCGCACCATAAACCGGGTCAAATCCGGTATTACCCAGCAATTCAAGCGCCGCATCGGTCAGCGTTGCCGAGTAGCCATGTTCTTCCAGACGTTTATACAAACGCTCCAACTGAATCTTCGCGATATTTTTAATATGCGCATGGCCCAGCGGATGGAACACAACGACTTCATCTATACGGTTGATGAATTCCGGACGGAAGCTGTGTGTAACCACTTCCATGACTGATTCTTTCATCTGCGCATAGCTCGCCTCGCCAAAGTGCTGCTGAATAATGTCAGAGCCCAGGTTAGAAGTCATAATGACCACCGTATTACGGAAATCGACCGTTCTGCCCTGCCCGTCCGTTAAGCGACCGTCATCTAACACCTGTAATAAGATGTTGAACACATCCGGGTGCGCCTTCTCTACTTCATCTAATAAAATGACAGAGTAAGGACGGCGACGAACCGCTTCTGTCAGATAGCCACCTTCCTCATAACCGACATAACCCGGAGGCGCACCGACCAGACGTGAAACTGAGTGTTTCTCCATAAACTCCGACATATCGATGCGAACCATCGCGTCATCACTGTTAAACAGGAATGTTGCCAGCGCCTTACACAGCTCGGTTTTACCTACACCCGTCGGCCCCAGGAACAAGAATGACCCGATCGGGCGGTTTGGATCTGACAGCCCTGCGCGACTACGACGAATCGCATTTGATACCGCTTCCACCGCTTCATTCTGGCCAATCACGCGGTTATGCAGCTCTTCTTCCATACGCAACAGTTTTTCACGTTCACTTTCAAGCATCCGCGCCACCGGAATGCCGGTCCAGCGCGCCAGCACATCGGCAATTTCCACATCTGTCACGCGGTTGCGCAGCAGTTTCATGGTCTTACCTTCCGCCTGGGTCGCTGCAGCCAGTTGTTTTTCAAGCTCAGGAATTTTCCCGTACTGCAATTCTGACATACGTCCCAGGTCGCCAACACGCCGGGCCTGCTCAAGCGTAATCTTCGCCTGCTCCAGCTCGGCTTTAATATTCTGGGTGCCGGTCAGTGACGCTTTCTCAGCTTTCCACTCTTCTTCCAGCTCAGAATATTCACGCTCTTTCTGGCTCAGTTCGGCTTCCAGCATTTCCAGACGTTTCACACTGGCATCATCAGACTCTTTTTTCAGCGCCTGCTGTTCCAGTTTGAGCTGGATAATACGGCGATCCAGACGGTCCAGAGATTCAGGTTTGGAATCCATTTGCATACGAATGCTGGATGCCGCTTCATCTATAAGGTCAATCGCTTTATCCGGTAACTGACGGTCGGAAATGTAACGGTGCGACAATGTCGCCGCCGCAACGATGGCCGGGTCAGTAATCTGCACATGGTGGTGCAGCTCATAGCGTTCTTTCAGACCACGCAAAATAGCAATGGTATCTTCGACAGAAGGCTCAGCAACAAACACTTTCTGGAACCGACGCTCTAACGCCGCATCTTTTTCGATAAACTGACGATACTCATTTAATGTCGTCGCGCCCACACAGTGAAGTTCACCCCGCGCCAACGCTGGTTTAAGCATATTCCCGGCATCCATTGCGCCATCGGCTTTACCGGCACCAACCATGGTGTGTAACTCATCGATAAACAGAATGACATTACCTTCCTGTTTAGCGAGATCGCTCAGAACACCTTTCAGTCGTTCTTCAAATTCCCCGCGATATTTAGCACCGGCCACCAGCGCGCCCATATCTAATGAAAGCACACGTTTATTTTTCAGACCTTCCGGCACTTCACCATTAATGATGCGTTGTGCCAGCCCTTCTGCAATCGCGGTTTTACCGACACCAGGCTCACCAATCAGTACCGGGTTATTTTTGGTACGACGTTGCAGAACCTGAATGGTCCGGCGAATTTCTTCATCACGACCAATGACCGGATCCAGTTTGCCCTGCTCGGCACGTTCGGTCAGATCGATAGTGAATTTTTTCAATGCCTGACGTTGATCTTCGGCATTCTGATCATCCACTTTCTCACCCCCACGCATTTGATCGATGGCAGCTGTCATTTTATCGGCCGTTGCACCGCAGGCTTTTAACATATCCGTTAAAGAGCCACGGTCTTTCATCACGGCCAGAACAAACAGTTCTGAAGAGATAAAGGTATCGGCACGTTGTTGTGCCAATTTGTCACAAAGATTTAAAACACGTACCAGCTCATGGGATGGTTGAACATCGCCGCCGGTACCTTCAACTTGCGGCAAACGCCCCAAAGCCTGATCAACGTCCGTGCGCAGTTTCTGGGTATCTACCCCGGCCGCCGTTAATAAAGGACGCACGGTTCCGCCCTCCTGAGTGAGTAATGCGCTCATCAGGTGAACAGGTTCGATAAATTGATTGTCGCGCCCGAGCGCGAGTGACTGGGCATCCGCGAGGGCAAGCTGGAATTTGCTGGTAAGACGATCCAGACGCATAACACCTCCAATACTGAACAAAATTGCTACTGGAGATTAAATGAGGTCAACCCTCACGTTTTCAAGGTTATCTTGGCAGTATATTCAGAGGACTGCTGTTATGCGCGATGGATCGTCTTGATTCGATAGGTTATATCAGCCAAATTAAACTTGCCAGCCGTCCGGTTACGCCGTCGCGCCGGTAAGAGTAAAATTTGCGGCTGTCAGTGACTGTGCAATGTTCACCGCCGTAGATAGCTGTGATGCCAGCCGACTGTAAGCGCAGCCGTGCAAGCAGGTAAATGTCAGCCATAAATTTCGCGCCAACGGGTCTAAAAGCCGCAGATGTCGCACCGTTCACAGCCATAAAGGCTTCGCGTACTTCTCCACCGACCTCAAAATGCGAAGGGCCGATTGCCGGTCCCATCCATGCCATGATGTCTTTGGAAGCGGCGTCAAAACAGGCTACCGTATTTTCTAATATCCCCGCACACAAACCACGCCAACCGGCATGGGCTGCTGCCACTTCATCACCGTTCATGCTGCAGAACAGCACCGGCAAGCAGTCAGCTGTCATTGCTGCGCAAACAACACCTGGTTCGCGGGTATAAGCCGCATCAGCAATTAAAGAAGGACTGCGGGGAATATGCGCCGTTAAACGAACAACGTCGGTACCATGAACCTGCTCCAGCCAATGTGGTGAAGCTGGCAGCCCGCCGAGTTCGACTATACGCTGACGGTTCAAAGCGACATGTTCAGGGCAGTCTCCGACATGATCGCCAAGATTAAGCGCCCCGTAAGGAGGCAAACTGACACCACCCTCCCGGGTCGTCGCACATGACCGCACCGTTGCCGGTTGCGGCCACTGAGGCTTGATAAGTGCGCACATTACCAGTTCATCTGATCCTTGAACTCTTCGGTATCTGCTTTAAGCGCACTGATCAGGTCAACCATATCCTGGGGAAGTGGCGCATGCCATTCCATCTGAATACCGGTGACCGGATGATAAAGGCGCAGCATGGTAGCGTGAAGAGCCTGACGATCGAATCCGCGCAACATATTAATAAACGATTCCGAGGCACCTTTAGGCAGTCTCGGGCGGCCGCCATAAAGCTGATCGCCTAACAGAGGATGGTTAATGTGCGCCATATGCACACGGATCTGGTGGGTACGTCCGGACTCCAGACGCAAGCGCAGACGCGTATGAGCACGGAAATGCTCCATAATGCGATAGTGCGTCGTCGCCGGTTTACCTGTCGGATGGACCGCCATATGTGTACGTTTGGTGGAATGGCGCGCAATCGGCTCATTCACTGTGCCGCCTGCCGTCATTGTACCAATCGCCACGGCTTCATATTCGCGGGTAATTTCGCGAGCCTGAAGTGCAGTCACCAGATGCGTTTGTGCGGGCACAGACTTCGCGACCACCATCAGGCCGGTAGTATCTTTATCCAGGCGGTGCACAATGCCGCAGCGCGGCACATCAATAATTGCCGGGTAATAATGCAGCAACGCATTCAGTACTGTGCCATCAGGATTTCCTGCGCCCGGATGAACAACCAGATCGCGAGGTTTATTGATGACTAAAATATCAGTATCTTCATACACGATATCTAAAGCGATATCTTGTGGCAGCCAACGCGCTTCTTCTTCAATTTGCGCATCGATTGCGATAGCCTCGCCACCCAACACTTTTTCTTTTGGTTTGGTCACTTTTTTGCCATTGACCGTGACCCTGTCTTCAAGGATCCAATCTTTTATACGAGATCTTGAATAATCAGGGAACAATTCGGCCAAAGCCTGATCTAACCGTTGACCGAGTTGAGATTCGGCCACCGTTGCGGTGAGTTGTACTTGTTGTGCCATATGCAGCTTCTTGGTTAACGTTGGGTTTTCACGGCGATGCCGTTTAAAATAATGTGCTATTGTAGCTGGTCTTTGTCGGGAGCTTAACGGACAGTCTCCCAGAATAACACCTGAGGATAATCAAAACGTCATGACGCGTGTGAAATATCTGGTGGCAGCAGCCACGTTGAGCCTGGCGCTGGTCGGTTGCTCCAGTTCCAAAGAAACGGTTCCCGATAACCCGCCTAACGTCCTTTATGCTACTGCCCAGCAAAAGCTGCAGGACGGTAACTTTAAAGGCGCTATTGCGCAATTAGAAGCGCTCGATAACCGCTATCCGTTTGGGCCTTACTCGCAGCAAGTTCAGTTAGATCTGATTTATGCCTATTACAAGTCTGCTGACTTGCCTATGGCTCAGGCTTCTATTGATCGCTTTATGCGTCTGAACCCAACACATCCGAATATTGACTACGTCATGTATATGCGTGGTTTAACGGATATGGCGTTGGATGACAGTGCACTGCAAGGATTTTTCGGTGTTGATCGTTCAGACCGTGATCCACAGCATGCACGTGCAGCATTCCGTGATTTCAGCCAGCTGATCCACACGTATCCAAACAGCCAGTACGCCACTGACGCGACTAAACGTTTGGTATTCCTGAAAGATCGTTTGGCGAAGTACGAGCTGTCAGTGGTGCAATACTACACTAAACGCGGTGCTTACGTCGCTGTCGTTAACCGTGTAGAGCAAATGCTGAAAGATTATCCGGATACTAAAGCAACGCATGATGCGCTGCCGTTGATGGAAAACGCCTACCGCGAACTGCAGCTGAACACTCAGGCTGATAAAGTCGCGAAAATTATTGCGGCTAACAGTGCAGTGTAATTTTACATGTCCGTAGACAAACGGTAGCTGAGGCTGCCGTTTTTTTTGGCTTTTTTCTAGGGGGAAACACAGAAAAACAGGAAAGAATAACGCACTGATCCTATCAATCATGCCTGCTCCTGAATGAAGTCTCAAGGTCTTTCCGGCCATTAATTACCCTGTATCACATAAACGCCAAAGTTGACAAAAAGTGACAAAAAACCGTGAGTTTGGGGACGCATTTCGTAAAAAAGGCTGGTATGTTGGATTCATCGGAGACGGAAAGAAGAGAGGTAAGTTATATGACAGTCAACATTACCAGTAAACAAATGGACATCACCACCGCGATTCGTGAACACATCGAAAGCCGTCTGAAAAAACTGGATAAATGGCAAACTCAGCTCATTAACCCGCACATAATCCTGTCTAAAGAACCTCAGGGATTTGTCGCCGATGCGACCATCAGTACCCCAAACGGGAAACTGGTTGCCAGCGCCACGCACGATGATATGTACGCTGCGATTAACGAAATGACGACCAAACTTGAGCGACAACTCAACAAAGCGCAGCATAAGGGTGAGGCTCGCCGTGCAGAATCCGGCGTCAAAGAACTCAATCTGGAACCGGTGCAGGAAGAAGAGGAATAACCGGGTTATCCGACATGTCAGTAACAACGCGCTCCGAGGAGCGCGTTTTTTGTGTCTGAAGGAAATGTTATTGACACAAGGAAAAGCCTGCGGTTACTTTAAGACTCTGCTCAAACTCATGGAAACAAGGCATACATGAATACCCGTCTGTTTTTCTTCGCATTCTTTTTTACCTTCCCCTGATTGGGAGGCGTTTCGTCGCGAAAGAATGAATGCGAAGACGAACAATAAAGCCTCCTGAAAAGGGGGCTTTTTTTATGCCTGCGTTTTACACATTTTGCTGAAAGAAAGAACATTTAAAAGGGTAACAACATGACCGAGAACTCATTACTGGCACTGCGTGAACGTATCAGCGCATTAGACCTGAAACTGCTGGCTCTGCTGGCGGAACGACGTACGATGGCAATTGAAGTCGCGCAATCCAAAATGCACTCTCACCGCCCTATCCGCGATAAAGAACGTGAAGCAGACCTGATTAACACACTGATTCACGAAGGAAAAAAGCAGGGACTTGACGGGCATTACATCACCCGTGTTTATCAGTTGATCATTGAAGATTCCGTTCTCACGCAGCAGGCTCTCCTGCAGCAACATTTGAACAAAACCCCTTCTGACTCAGCACGCATCGCTTTCCTCGGTCCGAAAGGTTCATATTCTCATCTTGCCGCGCGTCAGTTTGCCGCCCGTCATTTCGACCAGTTCATCGAATGTGGTTGCCAGAAATTTCAGGACATCTTCTCTCAGGTAGAAACCGGTCAGGCCGATTACGCAGTATTACCGATTGAAAATACCAGTTCAGGCTCAATCAATGACGTTTACGATCTGCTGCAACACACCAGCCTGTCAATTGTAGGTGAACTGACTAATCCTATTAACCACTGTGTACTGGTCGCGACTGACACTGATTTGTCGCAGATTCAGACGGTCTATAGCCATCCGCAACCCTTCCAGCAATGCAGCCAGTTCATTAACCGCTTCCCTCACTGGAAAATTGAATACTGTGAAAGTACTGCAGCAGCGATGGAAAAAGTGGCGGCAGCCAGTTCTCCCCACGTGGCCGCACTGGGCAGCGAAGCCGGTGGTGCGTTGTATAAGTTGCAGGTACTGGAACATAATCTGGCGAATCAGCAGGAAAATATCACCCGCTTCATTATCCTGGCGCGCAAAGCCATTGAAGTGACGGATCAGGTTCCGGCTAAAACCACATTGATTATGGCAACCGGCCAGCAAGCTGGGGCGCTGGTGAACGCACTTCTGGTGTTGCGCGACCAGGGCATTATCATGACCAAACTGGAATCACGCCCGATTAACGGCAATCCGTGGGAAGAGATGTTTTATATCGATGTGCAGGCGAACCTGCGTTCAGAAGAGATGAAAAAGGCGCTGAAAGATCTGGCACCTATCACCCGCTCGCTGAAAGTTCTCGGCTGTTATCCAAGCGAAAACGTCGTCTCCGTCGATCTGTAATGGCGCAAACAAAAAGGGCGCTGCACCAAGCAACGCCCTTTTGTTCACCTGCTTATGAAATTACTTGCGATTGTCGTTTGCCTGGCGCAGTAACGCACCACTTTCTTTCAGGAAACGCGGCGCATAATCGCCAAACCAGTGCTCAACCTGTCTGAATTTATCGATAAATGCTTGTTTATCGCCGCTTTCCAGCAGAGCAAGGGCATCACCAAAACGCTGATAGTAACGTTTGATCAGCGCCAGATTGCTTTCTGACGACATAATGATGTCAGCGTAAAGCTGAGGATCCTGCGCAAATAGCCGTCCGACCATCGCCAGTTCGAGACGATAAATCGGTGAAGACAATGCCAGTAACTGTTCGATTTGCACATTCTCTTCTGATAAATGCATGCCGTACGCAAAGGTCGCGAAATGGCGCAATGCCTGAATAAAGGCCATGTTCTGGTCATGTTCGACGGCGCTGATTTTATGCAACCGCGCGCCCCAGACCTGCAACTGCTCCAGCAACCACTGATAGGCCTGAGGTTCGCGGCCATCACAGTACACCACCACCTGTTTTGCCAGGCTGCTGACGTCCGGACCAAACATCGGATGCAAACCAAGAACCGGCCCTTCATGCACCGCCAGCATCGCCTGCAACGGACGGTTTTTCACCGACGCCAGATCCACCAAAATGCAATCTTCAGGTAGTTTAGGCAGTCGGGCAATGACCTCTTCGGTCAGGTGGATGGGTACACTGACAATCACCATACCGGCATCAGCCAGCAGCGTCTCTGCCTGCGGCCAGTCTTCCTGTTCCAGCACCTTTACCTGATAGCCGGAAAGCTCCAGAAGACGGGTGAATAAACGCCCCATCTGCCCGTTTCCGCCGATAATCACCACCGGGCGCAGTGCCGGATGCAGCGTTTTGAAGCCTTTGTCGTTTTCGCTTGAGTAGGACTCACGCATCACGCGGCGCAATACATCTTCAATCAGATCGGGCGGAACACCGAGGTTCTGCGCTTCCTGACGGCGTGAAGCCAGCATTGCCGCTTCCCGTTCAGGCACATAAATCGGCAAACCATAACGGCTTTTGACTTCCCCGACTTCTGCCACCAGCGCCAGACGCCGTGATAAGAGATCTAACAACGCTTTATCTACGTCATCGATCTGATCGCGCAACGCGTTAAGTTCTGCCACCATAAAAACTTACTCTCCTGCGATTCGTGTCGCCAGCGCGTCGCCCAGTTCCTGATGCATCCTGCGCAGCAGGCTTTCCGTCGTTTCCCAGTTAATGCAGGCATCCGTGACAGACACACCGTATTTCATTTCTGAACGCGGTTGTTCAGAAGACTGGCTGCCTTCATTCAGATGACTTTCCAGCATCAGCCCCGTGATAGAACGGTTGCCGGCTTTAATCTGGTCGATGACGGACTGAGCCACAACAGGCTGGCGACGATAGTCTTTGTTTGAGTTACCGTGACTGCAATCTATCATCAAGGAAGGACGGAGTCCCGCATCGGCCATCTGTTTTTCACAAGCCTGCACATCAAGTTCGCTGTAGTTTGGCGTTTTGCCGCCGCGTAAAATAACATGTCCGTCCGGGTTGCCCTGAGTCTGCAGCAAACAAACCTGACCAGCCTGATTGATCCCCACAAAGCGGTGCGCCATTTCTGCCGCACGCATCGCATTGATCGCTGTGCCCAGGCTGCCGTCAGTCCCATTCTTGAAGCCCACCGGCATTGACAAACCAGACGCCATTTCCCGGTGTGTTTGCGATTCTGTGGTACGCGCACCGATCGCTGACCAGCTGAACAGATCGCCTAAGTATTGCGGGCTGTTGGGATCCAGCGCTTCTGTCGCCAGCGGCAACCCCATGCCGACCAGTTGCAGCAGTAAATCACGGGCAATGTGCAGACCCGCTTCCACATCAAACGTCCCATCCATGTGCGGATCGTTAATCAACCCTTTCCAGCCAACAGTCGTGCGCGGTTTTTCAAAGTACACGCGCATGACGATGTACAAACGATCACTCAGTTCCGCCGCCAGGGTTTTCAGGTGACGTGCGTAATCCAGCGCTGCATCAACATCATGAATCGAACACGGGCCACATACCACCAGAAGACGAGGATCACGACCATGGACGATATCCGCGATGGTTTTACGAGCTTCGGAAATACTGTTTTCATCACTGACACTCAAAGGAAAACGGTTTTTCAGCTCTTCAGGAGTGATAAGGATTTGTTCAGCAGTGATGTGAACATTATTCAGGGCATCTTTTTGCATGATCGTGTTCCGTTATAAGGAAAAGGGGTTGCCACGACGGCATCTGCGGACAACATTAACACAGCGCGTAAACTTAGCAAGCCTTACTTGTAAACATAAAATTACCAATTGACGGCAATAAGACATTTTATGGAAAGTTTTATTTACATAAAGGGCGTCAGGATCGAAATGACTGTACCGTAATTATTACATACGATTTATCCGCAGAGGCCGTAATCATTAAGAGAGGAGGAGTGAGGACGAGATTGGGAATAGCCTCAGCAACGCAGATGTTGCTGAGGAAGAGAAATCTACAGGTTACGATCCAGAGTAATAAACACCTGCCCTAAAGCAGTCACTTCATCAACACCGCATTCGAAATGACTTTCCTGACGGCTCACCTTCAGGCGGTTACCTGGAATGCGGGCCACATCGTAAACATCCAGGTCACCATCGATATCCAGCAGCCAGCGGCCATTGCCGGGATGCGTACTGCCCAGATCGATAATCCACGAATGGTTGCCCTTCACTATATACGCAGGCTGTGCCAGCGAATCGTCCAGCAGTGACGGGTCAACAGCCCAGAGGCCTTCTTCCTCAAGCGTGCCGCCACGCAATCTTAATTTTTTAAGCTGGTGGATTTCACCTGATACCCCGGCAGCTGAAGCATTGGCATCTTGCATCGTACCTTTGCCCGTTGCCAGCCAGCGCAACGAGACACCGGTATCCAGCGCACAGGCGACGACAACATCACCGGGGAAATAATCCCTTCTTACCCAAGTACTTATCGTGCCAGATGACAATCCATACAGATCCCCCAGTTCCTTCTGCATGCTAAAGCCGTAAGCCTGAAGCATACGCGTCAGAACAGCTTTTCCACCTTCAAGTTCATCTAATTGCATCTGGCGAAAACTCCTGAATCTGTAAATATCATCTTGACAACTCGCAAATGCAAGCTTAGATTGATTATGTAATGTACCGACAGACGACCATGATACCAAATTTACGGCGTCGTGGAGAAATAAGGAGATGCGATGTTTTTAGGAACGGAGCAGCAGCGCCAGGCCGGCCTGCACCATCTCGCTCATCTGAAAG
>NZ_JAFMOS010000469.1 GCF_019049755.1 Rahnella perminowiae | reverse complement strand
GACTTACGCTACCGGAAGCGAAAGCATCAACAAGAGTTTCGCCGGGTGCCTGACTTTAAAAACCCTCAAAGCCTGAATGAGAAGATAAATAACAGGATGATTTTTGAAAGAGACCCTTTCTTTACGATGCTGGCGGATAAAATTGCAGTCCGGGAGTACGTGAAAAAAAAGATAGGAGACGATTATCTTGTCCCACTTCTGGGGTGCTACGAAAGAGCGGAATTGATTGATTTTAATGAGCTTCCTGAGCAGTTTGTGTTGAAGTGCAGTCATGACAGTGGCAGCGCGATTATCTGCAAAAAAAAGCATCAGTTCGATGAGTGCGCCGCAAAGAAAAAGCTTAATGCCCACCTTAATAAGAATATGTATTATGTCACGCGTGAATGGCATTACAAAAACATAAAACCCTACATCATCTGTGAAAAATTTATCGATGTCTTCGTGGGTAACCCCTTACACCTGATTCCTGAAGTCTATCGCGTTCATTGTTTTTCAGGTAAAGCATACATTACCGAGGTTGATTTTACCGATGCGATGAATAATGAGTATGTCAATGTTTATGATCCGTGCTGGAAAATTCTTCCTCTCACCATGGGATATAATAACTCCCCGCATAAAATCGCCGAACCTGATTTTTATCGTCATATGATTGCCCTTGCTGAAAAGCTGTCGGAAGGTATTTCTTACTGTCGGGTGGATTTCATTGCCAATGCAAACCAAGTTTTTTTTAGTGAGATAACCCTCACGCCATGTAACGGAAGAATACAGATATCTCCGGTGTATTGGGACTATTTCTTGGGGGAGTTGTGGGTGTGATGTAAGCACACCTGTTTTAGTTCCACGCACTTTTTGAGACTTCCTCGATCGTCACGCATTCACGAATAAAATTATCGACTACAGTCAGGGCACGGATCCGGCGTCCGTTGAACAGATTATCAGCAACGAAATCCATGCTCCAGCACTGATCCACAGCGGTCACGGCCGGGCGGATACGCCTGTGCCTGGCCGTCACGTGCCGCCGCAGCAGGATATGGATCCGCTGCACGCCAGAACGAATGCGGGTTTCTGCAATCTCCCGTATCCGCTGCGTGAGGGCCCGGTCATCGCGGCAGCTACGGTAGTGGTAGACCGTTCGGCTCTGCATCATCAGCCGGCATCCCCTGCGAACCCCGATGCGGTACGCCGCCAGCGGCAGGTATTCGACCGCCTCGCGTTTCTGCACCGGCCTCAGAACTTTTTTCGGATGACGTCCTGCAGCAATTCTTTGTCCAGACTGAGATCGGCGACCAGCCGTTTCAGGCGGTGATTCTCTTCCTCCAGCTGGCGCAGCCGACGCAGTTCTGTCACGCCCATGCCGCCAAACTTCTTCATCCAATTGTAAAAAGTGGCTTCAGAAATCCCCATCTTTCAGCACACTTCCTCCACGCGAGTGCCGGTTTCGGCCTGTTTAAGGGCAAAGGCTATCTGTTCTTCGGTATAACGGGTCTTTTTCATGGTTGATATGCCTCTCAGTGAGATGAAAGAAAGACCGGATACTTCAGTTTAGACTGGCACTGTTTTCAGGGAGGAGATCAATGCTCATAAACGTGCTGCGTTAGGAAGTATTCAGGGCAAGATTGTGCTCACGAATTTTTGATTCTCACTTCTCCAGGCTGTGATTCATTGAGGTTAGGTGAATCACAGTAAAATGAAGGTAATATGCTAATGAGAGCGCACATTTAATCAAGGACAGCAGACCTTTATTCTATCTTTTATCCTGTAACCTCAGATCCTGAAAATGGGGGACGCAGCCCCCTTTAACATTAGCGTTTTTTAATCACCGCAAAATAACTTAGCCACTGCTTGTCGGGGACGTTTTCCGCTGCGCCAATGACGGTTTCGGCCTCAAACTCATGCAATGACTCAACGATAAAGCGTTCACGGAAGGTCTCAAAAATCTCATCAGCGTTAACACCAGCATCGAACCCGGTTTCTTTTTTACAGGCCAGAACATAAAGTCGTCCATTATCGCTGAGTAATTTACTCACGATATCCAGGTAAGCAGCTTTTCTCACCTCATCGCCTGAAAAGATATGAAACAGTCCACTGTCAATAATGGTCCGAAACTTCCGATCCCAACTGCCAATAGTGAAAAAGTCTTTAACCATAAAGTCGATGTTAAGACCCGCAGCCTTCGCCTTCGCGGTAGCACGCTCGACAGCCTCTTCGACAAAATCAATCCCGGTAACCTGCTCACCACGCTTAGCAAAATAAGCGGCAAGCGTACCTGTGCCACAGCCAATATCTAATATTGGCCCACGTATATCAGAGGCGCTTTCGATGAAAGGTTTTTGCGGGCGACCGATATCCCACACTGGCTTAGCATTATCGACATAATGCTCTCTGAACCCTGCTTGATGTGCTTTACTGTCGATGATGGTCATGATTATTTCTCTTCCTTGTAGTCACTGATATAGGCGTTAGCACCTTGTGTTCGTGCAGAGCGTTCATCCGGATTTATTTCCGCCTGGATTTCATGATCCATACGCTGGTTATACATCTGAATAGCGCCATCTAACGCCCTCCGGATAACTGCCCCTAAAGGCACATCGATCCCTAAGTCGCCCTCTAATTTTTCCTTCCAGTCTGTGAAAACCTTCAGTTGCTCATCAGTTAATCTTACGGTTACTACATTATTTTTTCTGCTCATGTTTTCCTCAGCGTCAATTCCAAATTAATGTATACATAGTATACATTGATTACAAAAGAGGCAACCTGTGATTTTCTTAAGGATGATCTACTGCCCAAAGTTCGAGGCATTAAACATGATCAACGGAGGTGAATTCAGGCAGATATGACATCAAAAGCAGGCTTCAGCAGGTCACAAAATTAGAGGATATTTCGACGTCTGCTTTTCGCTCATAGCAAACATCAGCCTGCTTATGTGCTGATTCTGACAACTGCCAGCGGCGACCCAGCCGGAAAACAGGCCGGCCGCCGCTAGAAAGAACCATCAGAACAAAGAAACGGTGTTAAATCTGGGCAAAATGCCTCAATAACTCGCGCCAAAACCAATATGAGGGATACTTAAACCCTGAGACTTTATGCTCTTCATGGGTACCTGCTTTTAAATGTAGAAATATTAATTTCCAGCTTTCAATAAACTGCGAAGCACCTCTTCCAGTTGCGTATCGCCGATAGCCCGCTCATCTTCACTCCCTTCGAAGCAAATCCAGCCTTCGTTAAAGCCATCGATCATCTGTATACGAGGCGAAGGAAATTGGTGCCCCTGCTCACGAAATAACGTTTCCCAGGCATGACGGGCAACGGCTTCGGCAACAACCGGGCGGCCTAAAATTTGCGAGAAGGCACTGGCAATATCATTTGGCGAGACGCGACATGGTCCCTCCAGCTCAACGACGCGTTTTCCAGTCCAGTTCTGCTGCAATAACGAGGCCGCTAACTTACCAACATCGGCGGTGGCTACCATCGGAACGGCTTTATCCAGAGGTTGTAAAAAACTTTGAATTACGCCTTTCTCGCTGGCAGAGACAACATCCAGGGCACAGTTCTCCATAAACCATCCTGGACGAAGAAACGCGACCGGCAGCTCCAGGCCGTTCAGCGCCTTTTCCATCAAAGTGCGCTGAGTTAGCAGGTTAATCTGTAATGCCTGCGCGCCGATGGTAGAAAGGCATACGACTTTCTCTGGTTCAGCGCTACGAATAGCCTGGACAAGAGCATCGATGATACGGCATGCAACCGGAAACCCCGGCGCCGGGTCAAAATCTGAAGGAGGAAGGATGAACACCCCTTTCGCTTCTTTAAAAGCTTCAGCCAGAGCGCCAGCATCGTCCATCTCTGCAATCGCGACTTCACATCCAAGCGCCCGCCATTCCCCAGCTTTGGCGGCGCTACGTATGACGCCGCGAACGGGAAGATTCTTGCTCAGTAATGTGCGGGTAACAACGCCGCCCACTTTGCCGGTAATTCCAGTGATAACAAACATTTATTAATTTCCTTTTTCTGAAAGAACATCGGTCAAACGTTTTTAATGCCCGGTAGAGTTCACGTTCAAACTCACCGTAAAGCTTCACCACTGCATCGTCGTAAAAAGACAGCGTCTGGGTAAAAATCGCGCCGGACATGCGGCGATATTTCGAACCGATGGGAGGTGTTATCTGATGACCCTGGCTTAGTGGCTAAGCCTGTTAGCGCTGAACTTGCAATAATAGATGCGCCTTTGAGCAAATCCCGGCGAGACACGGCATGTGGCATGTGAAGGTTTCCTCAAAGCGGTCAGTCAGTGAGCGCGAGTATAAGGAAGATAATTTGTTGACAGAATGCTCAAGCACTCACCACATTAGTGACATAAAATCATCTATCAACAATCAGGAGAAATGATCATGAGCTTTGACGGGCGGCAATTGTCGAATGTCAGCGTGCTGGCGGCGATTGTGCACAGCGGCAGCTTTGCCCGGGCAGCAGAATCTCTCAACATGTCTGCTTCAGGCGTAAGCAGGGCAGTCACCAGACTGGAAACCAGTATTGGTGTAAGGCTTTTTGACAGAACCACTCGTGCAGTTAAGCTGACTGATGAGGGCAGAAGGCTGTATGAAGAGATAAGCCCTCTGCTGGCGGGTATCAGTGATGCTATCAGTCTGACTTCCGGAGCTTCTACCGCCGTTACCGGGCGCCTGCGTGTGAATGTTGATCCTTTTTTTTCACGACACATTCTGGCTCCGGCTATTAATGCGTTTATGAAATCCTATCCGGGTATTTCAGTGGAAATTGTTGCGCGCGATCAGCTCGGGGATCTGGTCTCAGAAGGATTTGATATTGCTGTACGGTTTGGTAACCCGCCTGCGTCTTCTTTGATCGCCCGCAGATTACTTGAAGTGCCCACTAAAACTGTGGCGTCTCCGGAATATATCCAACTGCATGGCGAGCCTGAAACACCGGCGGATTTAATTCACCATTCCTGCATTCAAGTCAGAAGTTCAATGACCGGGCAGCCATTAGCATGGGAATACGCATTAAAGGGAAACGTTATTCCTGCCAAAATATCCAGCCGTCTGATGGTGAATGATTCTGGCACACTGATCGGGGCCTGTGTGGCTGGCGCGGGAATAGCACGAATTAAAGCCAGCGGCATTGAAGATCTCCTGGCCCAGGGGCGTCTGGTCGAGTTGCTTACTGGCTGGGAAAGCGAAAGTTTTCCACTTTATGCGTTATATCCGTCGCGGCGTCTTCCCCCCGCTAAGGTGAGAGCGTTTGTAGATTTTGTAAGTAGAATCTTAGAGCGCGGTATATAAGCTCAGGCGCGGCTGCGCTACTCGCCATTCAGCTTCAGGATGATATGTGGCACCGGCTGGCGCCTCATGCCGCTGCGTGGTATACAAAGGGCTGGCTGCGCACTGCTCGTCGGCCTTTTAAAACCATTCTCAGATGAACGTCAGCGTTGTGCCCAGGTTGTGTGAAAACCCTGACCAAAAACTGAAGTGCGCACGTCTACGCAAAATCTGGAATTGATCGACTGGTTAGTAGAGCCGAATTTTACGTATGAGCGCGGTTTTCAGCTCTGTTTTTGGCAGTTTCAGCGGCCAAAAAAGTTTTCACACAACCTGTGCCAGGAGCGGATGTTGCTAAGTCCGCAACGCATTAATTAGAGGGGGGCAGGTCATTCTGAGTAGTTTGGATATAAATATCCCCTTTAACACGAGGTTGAATATGTTCCCTAAAGCCGTCTTTTTTGACTTAGATAATACGCTCACTCACAGAGCTTTGAGTATTGCTCGATATTCAGAAAGATTTCATTTCGCCTTTCGTGACCACCTTAAAGAAACAAATGCAGGTAATATTAACGCTATTATTATTCGTGAAGATAATGGCGGCTATCTTCCTAAAAACTCGCCATTTTCCTCAATCCGCGAAGCAGTGAGTCACACTTTAGCATTAGAGCTAAAGTGGATAAAACCCCAACTTGCCGAGACAGTCCTGGAGCATTGGGTGAATCACTTCCACTCAGCAGCTGTTCTTATGCCAGGAGCTAATGAACTGATAGAAGAACTTATGAGGCGTGATATTGCTATTGGCGTGATATCAAATGGCGCTGAATGGTCACGCCATCAAACCTTAGAAGCACTTTCTCTTTCAAAAAAGATACGGGTGATGATCTGTTCTGAAATGTTTGGCGATAGTAAGCCGTCGCCAAACATATTTCTCGCGGGTGCAAACCTGCTCAATTTACATCCTCAGCAATGTTGGTACGTAGGCGACCATCCAGTTAATGACTATCTCGGAGCTAAAAAAGCTGGAATGAAAGCCATTTGGCTTAGAGGATTTCATGAATGGCCTGGAAACTGTGTTAGTCCAGAATGTTCAGTAAGTTCTCTTAATGAGCTTACTACCCTGCTTACGCAACGATGAGTCGACCTGCCCTACATTGAATAACACTACAAGTCATTAAACGTCCTCTCCTGGCACACAGCAGACAAACACGTGACGCTGAAGGTCTGCTGTGTGCCAAATATAGTCATTCGAACCCTGAGAGTTACACTTTTAAGTGATTCAGGGTATGCGCTTACTGGTTACGAATATTGTGCCAGAATCATGTGGTTTGATGATTGCCGCTTTGCTTTCGAGCCAGTAAGTGCTCCACGTTCGCTAACGAATACTCAGGGCATGCAGACAAACTGCTGACTATATTTCTTTCGAAGAGCGTGGAATGCATACCAATCCCCGGTGAAAAGGAGTTGGTTATGACTGCGATAGATCAGTTTGCTGCTCATGTTGGTCTGGACTGGGCGGATAAAAAGCATGATTTTTGCGTTCAGTTTAAAAACGGCGAACGCACATTCCATGTGATTGAACATACAGCAGAAGCGCTTGATGCCTGGCTCAACGCGTTGCACAAACAGGTGAAAGGCAAAATAGCTCCCTTGAGCTGAAGAAGGGCCCCGTGGTGTATGCTCTTCAGAAATATCCGTTTATCACTGTTTTCCCTGTCCACGCTTTGTCCCTGGCTTGTTACCGGCAAGCCTTCTCGCCCAGCGGCGCTAAAGATGACCCGCAGGATGCTGAGCTGGCATTAGAGTTAATGCTGCGTTATCCCCAAAAGATAAAAGCCATTGAACCCGACAATGCGGATATCCGGTTACTCCAGCAACTGGTTGAGCAGCGTCGTCAGTTGGTTGAAGATAAACGCCGCTTTGTGAACCGGATAATCAACACGCTTAAACAGTATTACCCTCAGCCCCTGGAGTGGTTCTCACATCGGGGTAGCTTACTGTTGTGTGAACTGATTATGCGGTGGCCCAGTCTGCAACAACTGAAACGCGCCAGGCGCGACACGATCCGCAACTTTCTGAATGCCAAAGGTGGCCGCGCAATAGCCCTTACCGAGCAACGTGTTGCGAGTATTGATAACGCGATCCCATTGACGACAGACCCGAGTGTTATAGAGGCTAATGCTTTGATGGCAACAGCACTGGCGACACAAATTAAAGTCGTGAGTGAAATCATCAAAACCTATGACGAACGAATCGAAACGCTGTTTGACACATTGCCAGATGCGGGGCTGTTCAAATCACTTCCGGGCATGGGGCCGTGTATGGGCCCACGTATGCTTGCTGCACTTGGTGATAACCGAGACCGGTTTAACAGCGCTGAAGAAATTCAAAACTACGCAGGTATTGCACCGGTGACAGAACGAAGTGGCCAGAAATCCTGGGTTCACTGGCGATGGCAATGTGCGAAGTTCGTCAGGCAGACCTTTGTTGAATGGGCTGCCAAGACGGTTAACTCATCATACTGGGCCAAATTGTATTATCAGGGGCAGCGAGAAAAGGGAAAATCTCATCAATCCGCGATCCGGGCTCTGGCATTCAAATGGCTTAGGATCATTTACCACTGCTGGAAGACCAGAACCCGCTATGACGAAGCGAAATATTTGCTGGCACTGGAAGAGCGAAAATCGCCCTTACTGATGCCGTAAAAAACTTGTCGAATGTCTCAGGGCGTGAAGCGGACGTAAGCCGTTTTTAACGAGTATCGTTGAACAGTGCGGTCATTCAGCGTATAGCTTCTAAGCCGGAATCAACTCTCCTTCTCAGTTCCAGCTCCTGCGCAGTGGTAAGCGAATAAAGCAGGTACAGTAATCACGCCTTTCTCTGCAAACGTTCTTCATCAACCATCGACTTCCACTGCTGAACGGATTGCCTTGCCTGCATTCGGTTATACCACTCACGCAACGCGGCACACTCTGACGGTAAGGGAAGCTTCACTAACGTAGAAAAGATCATCCCCCCGATTACCGCAATATCCGCCATTGAGAAAGTATCACCAGCAACATAAGGTTGCATTTGCAGAACGCGGTCAAAGTAATGCATCCCCCTGACAGCCTTGTCACGCATGCGGTTGCCCCACTCAGGATTCTGATACAGTTCAACCTCTGGTCCTAACCCTGGTGTGGCGTGATGGAAATACACGCTTACTGCATCGAGGAACTCAATTTCAGCACGCTTCGTCATCATATGAATGATGCCCTTATCTGCTGGGGTTGTACCGGTCAGACTGAATGGCGGGGCCAGCGCATCCAGATACTGCGTGATAGCCGTACACTCCGCAATGAGCGTACCGTCATCAAGCTTCAGAACAGGCAGCGTGCCTGAATAGTTGATGGCGAGGAATTCGTTTTTTTTATGCTCACCAGTCAATAAGTTAACAGGGACAAATTCTGTTTTGGAAAGCATCCCTTTCTCGGCAAGCGCGATACGGACACGTGCAGGATAGGGGCCGTTATACCAGTCATAGATTTTCATCGGAGGGGGTTCCTTAATGTCTGTGAGGACAAGTTGATAATTGAAAGGTAATATCTACCTACCACATGGTAGTTGCTGGGGTTAAGAGTGACCTGGTTTTTAACGGATGTCAATATCTACCTGTCAGTTGGCAGGTTGCTTCGGCACGCGTATAGTGACGTCATGAACATTTAAGCAAGAGGCTAAGATGAGCGTAAATGCACGGGAAGCGATACTGGCCGAGGCGAAGTGTGCGGCTCAGAAGCACGGGTATAACGGGATAAACTTTCGCAGTATTGCAACGGAGGTGGGCATTAAAAATGCCAGTATCTATTATCATTTTGCCAGTAAGGCGAAGCTTGGTGCTGCGGTTGCTCAACGCTACTGGCAGGATACCGCGCAGCATCTTGAGACTATACGCAGTACGAGTGCCAGCGCAGGCGAAGCCTTAAGGCGTTATCCCGCTATTTTCCGTAAATCCCTTGAAGAGGATAATAGGCTGTGTTTATCCAGTTTCATGGCCGCTGAATATGAAGATCTGCCTCAGGAAGTTAAGGCCGAGGTGCAGGCTTTTGTTGATGCCAACGTCGCGTGGCTGAGCCACATGCTCAGTGAGAAATGTGCAGGTGATTCTGAGGATTACAAAAAGCAGGCTCTCGCTATTTATACAGCCGTTGCGGGCGCTCAGCTGATAGCGCGTACCCGTCAGAACATTGAATTGTTTGACGAACTGATGGTGACTTATCAGCAGGCAGGTCTGATCCCCATCATCTAGACAGTAAGCTGCTATGTATTCTGCAAATAGAACATCCGCTTTTCGCTCATAACAGACCTAATCCGTTTCCGTGGATAGTTCTGTATGAGAAGCGGTCTTCACACTTTCGATTCACGCTGGACAGTCTGGCTGACGATGCTCATAAACGGCTTAACAATTTATCCGAACTGAAACTAGAAAAATGCCGTAACAGTACAGACTGATACGGCTATTTTTGTGGTTTATTTTGTCAGAGGGGTTATCCCATTGTGCAACTGATTTCCTTCCCACAAATATAAGGTGGGGCATACGCTTTCCGGCACATATCCAGATAATCCGACCACCATTGCATCATCGCTTTACGGGCATCGAGATATTCTGCTTTATGGATGTAAGCCGCTCGAACGCTGTTACGCTCCTGGTGACTCATCTGCCGTTCAACCGCATCCTGCGCCCATAGGCCAGACTCCATCAGGGCACTACATGCCATTGCCCGAAATCCGTGGCCGCAGATTTCATCTTTTGTGTCATAGCCCATCAGGCGTAGCGCCTTATTGACCGTGTTTTCGCACATCGGTTTATACGGATTATGATCGCCGGGGAATATAAGTTCCTGATGTCCGGATATTTCCCGTATCTGTTTCAGAATAGCAATAGACTGACAGGAGAGTGGAACGATATGTGGAGTACGCATTTTTGCACCACGGCCAGAGTAGCGGACGCCGGGGATGGACTCGCGAGTAGCAGGAATGGTCCAGATTCTATTTTTGAAATCGATCTCAGACCAATGGGCGAAGCGCAGCTCGCTGGAGCGGATGAACAGGTGAAGGGTAAGTGATACGGCCAGGCGGGTTAACTCTCGTCCTTGCTGGTAGTCCTTAATGCGAATCAACAGTTCCGGCAGTCGCTCCAGCGGAAGGGCAGGGTAGTGGCGTTTAACGGGAGGGGCGATGATACCGTCCAGATTGGCAGCCGGATTCTGCTCTATCAACTCATTATGTACGGCATGACGCATGATGTTGCACATATGCTGCCGCGTACGTGCTGCGACTTCCAGCAGACCTTTTTGCTCAATGCCTTTCAGCAGGTCGATAAAGTGACGAGGTTTCAGTTCAGCTACCGGCAAGTGTCCAATCACAGGAAATATATGATTGTTCATGCTGGCAAGCAGACGGGTTGCATGGTTCTCTGACCATGTTCG
The DNA here is from genome assembly GCF_019049755.1 of Rahnella perminowiae. GTDB lineage: Bacteria > Pseudomonadota > Gammaproteobacteria > Enterobacterales > Enterobacteriaceae > Rahnella > Rahnella perminowiae. Next base: position 296 of record NZ_JAFMOS010000469.1, on the reverse strand, counting down.
GTTGCTTTTATGCCAGTCCAGTGCCACATACTTGAAAGTTTTTTCTGGTGTGGAAGTGGTTCTTTCAGCAGAGCGCTGTTGTGCTGGATTGATATTTTGCGCGAGGAGTTTACGGATACCATCACGCTGTTGACGAGCATCAGCCAAAGACAAATCAGGGTAGGCACCCAAGCCGAGGCGTGATTCTTTTCTATTGATACGATATTTGAGATACCAGAGACGTGAACCGCCGGGATTGATCAAAAGGTACAGGCCGTGAGAATCGGAAACTTTGAAGGGTTTTGCGGATGGCTTTA
>NZ_JAFMOS010000470.1 GCF_019049755.1 Rahnella perminowiae | reverse complement strand
GGGCTGGGGTGGGGTATTAAGGTCAAAAACTAAATTCAAAGTGTGCTTTAACTCATTGCTTTGTATTTAAAACCTCCTCCCCCTTCGCAGGGGGAGGAGCAAAGACTAAAGCTCCAGAGCAATTAACTCTTCCACCGTCTGCCTGCGACGAATCAATCTCGGCACGCCATTCTCAAACAACACTTCCGGCAGCAGCGGTCGGGTGTTGTAGTTCGATGACATGGATGCGCCATAAGCCCCGGTGTCATGGAACACCAGATAATCGCCAATATTTACCGGTGGCAGCGGGAAGGTTTCAACGCCGCCGCCTGCCTGTTGGGTAAAGACATCGCCGGACTCACACAGCGGCCCCGCAATCACCGATTCAGTCAGCGGCTGCCCGCTGACATCGCGGCCATCGGCCGGTAACAGCGAAATATGGTGATAACTGCCGTACATCGCCGGACGCATCAGGTCGTTAAAGCCCGCATCACACAGCACGAAATGACGGCTGCCCATATTTTTCACCGCGCGTATTTGCGCCACCAGTACACCGGACTCTGCCACCAGGAAACGACCCGGTTCGATCTCCAGTTTAATTTCATGGCCAAGATGCGCGGCGATTTGCTCACGCGCACGGTTCCACAGGCCAAAGTAATGGCCGGTATCTATGGATTCTTCTTCAAAATGATAGGGAATCGACAGACCGCCACCGGCGGATATCGCTTCAATATCTTGTCCGGTTTCAATCACCTGACGCACCATCGCATCGCAAACCTGCTCAAGGTGACCGTAATCCACACCGGAACCGATATGCATATGAATGCCCACCAGTTTCAGACCGTAACGGGCGATCTCCGCCAGTGCCTGCGGTAAATCGGCATACCAGATCCCGTGCTTGCTGTTTTCTCCGCCGGTATTGGTTTTCTGGCTGTGACCGTGACCAAAGCCCGGGTTAACGCGCAGCCACACCGGATGTCCGGCCTGGTGCTGACCAATCTGGCTGAGCATGTCGATGGAACCGGCGTTCACCGGAATATTCAGCGCGGTCACACGTTCCAGCGTCGGTTGATCCAGCACGTCAGCGGTAAACACAATCTCGCTGTCTTCGCCGCCCGGAATAAAACCGGCCACCAGTGCACGTTCAATTTCACCCAGAGAAACGGAATCGACCTTCACACCCTGCTCATGCATCAGGCGCAGAATATGAATATTAGAACAAGCTTTCTGCGCAAAACGAATGACGTCAAACTGGCGCAACTGCGCTATACGCTGTTTGATAATTGCAGCGTCATATGCCCACACAGGGCAGCCAAATTGTTGCGGCAGGGCCCGTAAATTCGCGGCGTTAAGTGCGGTGGACATGTCGTTCAGGGCGCGTGGCATAAGATTTTCCGTCAGGTGAATTCAGTCATATTTCCCTCAGTATGCCGCGTGGCGCAACACTGATAAAATATCTATTTCAGGCAAGTCTATTCATTTATGATATGGGTTACTGTCATCGTCCAGCGGATAAAACCATGCCAGCGATTTCCCTGCGCCATATCGAAATTTTCCATGCCGTAATGACCACTGGCAATCTGACCGAAGCCGCCGCGTTGCTCAATACGTCACAGCCAACAGTCAGCCGCGAGCTGGCACGCTGTGAAAAGTTACTGGATTTGCAATTGTTCGAACGCCTGCGCGGGCGGCTGTATCCGACCGTGCAGGGTTTACGGCTGTTTGAGGAAGTGCAGCGGTCATATTACGGGCTGGACAGGATCATCAGCGCGGCAGAAGGCATCCGCCAGTTTGAGCAGGCGCAACTGTCGATCGCCTGCCTGCCGGTATTCAGCCAGTCGCTGTTGCCTGCGGTCTGCAAGCCGTTTCTCGACCGCTATCCTGAGGTCAGTTTCAATATCGTGCCACAAGAATCACCGCTGCTCGAAGAGTGGCTGTCGGCGCAGCGCCATGATTTAGGACTGACGGAAAACACTCAGACGCCCGCCGGGACCGAGCGGCAAACGCTGCTGACGCTGAATGAAGTCTGTGTGCTGCCAGCCGGACATCCACTGGCAGCCAAACCGCGCCTCACACCGCAGGATTTCAGCGGCCTGAATTTTATCAGTCTGTCAGCAACGGACAGTTACCGCCAGTTGCTGGATACGTTGTTTACGGAACAACAGGTTATGCGACGGCTGGTGATGGAAACCCACAGCGCCGCATCGGTATGCAGTATGGTAAGGGAAGGCGCGGGCGTCTCTATCGTCAACCCGCTGACTGCACTCGATTATGGTGACAACGGACTCGTCCTGCGGGAATTCAGCGTCGCCGTGCCGTTCACCGTCAGCCTGATAAGACCGTTGCACCGCCCCGCTTCCGCGCTGGTGAGCACCTTTATTGAGCACTGCCATCAGCAGGCGCAACGCTTCGCCGGGGATCTTGAGGCGGCGCTGATGCGCTGAGCCCAAACGTCAGGGCCACACCGGAGACATCCCACATGGCCCTGACGTTTTCAGCGGCAAAATTACACGGCCGCTTTTTTCACTTTCTTCGCCGCACGACGGAAAGTGATCACACACAATACGAAGCCGGTAGCGCCGAGTGCGCCCGCTGCCAGCGGCACGGTGCCCAGCCCCATTCCGCGTTCAATCACCGCGCCACCCACCCAGGCACCCAGGGCATTGCCGACATTAAAGGCTGCAATATTGAGGGTCGATACCAGGTTTGGCGCGTTTTTACCGTAAGTCACAACGTTGACCTGCAACGCCGGAACTGCCGCGAAATTCACCATCGCCCAGATAAACAGTGTGATTTCTGCCGCCACCAGATGAGCACTGGTGTAGCTGAACAACACGGAAAATATCGTGATCATCAGGAATGTCATGGTCAGCGAAATCCCCAGACGCCAGTCCGCCAGACGTCCGCCCAGCACGTTACCGATGGTAAGACCGAGGCCGATCAGCAGCAGCGTCCAGCTGACTCCATGTTCAGACACGCCGGTGATTTGTGTCAAAATCGGCGCGATATAAGTGAACAGCGCGAACATTGCCGCCGAAAAGAAAATAGTGATCGACAGCGACAGCCATAACCCCAGGCTGCCCAGCGCACGGATCTCCTTACGCAGATCAGTCGGCTCTTCTTCTTTCTTATCTGGCAGCTTCTTATAAAGCGCGAACAGCGATGCCACACCAATCACCGCCACTACCCAGAACGTTGAACGCCAGCCGAAAGCCTGTCCGAGCGCGGTACCGAGCGGAACGCCCAGCACATTAGCCAGCGTCAGACCGGTGAACATCAGGGCCACCGCAGAGGCGCGGCGGTTAGGTGCCACCAGACTTGCCGCTACCACGGCGCCAATCCCGAAGAATGCGCCATGACACAGCGCAGTGATCACGCGTGCCAGCATCAGGAAACCGTAACTGTAGGACAGAGCGCACATCACGTTACCGACGATAAAGATGCTCATCAGCAGCAGCAGGGTTTTCTTGCGCGGCAGTTTCGCCGTCAGTACAGCCATGATCGGCGCGCCAATCGCTACGCCCAGTGCATATCCGCTGATTAACCAGCCTGCAGAAGGAATACTGACATGCAGATCCCCCGCCACGTTGGGGAGCAGCCCCATGATGACAAATTCGGTGGTACCGATGGCAAACGCGCTGAGCGCCAGTGCCAGAAGTGCGACAGGCATAAAAACTCCGGATATTTTTGTTATGGTTAAAGGCACCGGCATTGCGCCGGAAGGGCTTAAATACCACGTTGATCACACTTTTGACCAGACGCAGTCTGTGCCCTGAGCGCCTGAAACGCACCCGATATCCGCATAATTCTTTACATAACAAAAGATTATACAAAACACATTCAGACAAAAAAGGAACCGATTCCAGGGATTCAGCGGATCAATTTTTTTCTTCTTTCAGTGACAGCCAGCGCGGGTGGCTTTTAAACCACGCCACCAGAAAATCGAGCAATGCACGCAACGCGGCAGGCATTTGCCGCCGTGATGCGTAAATCGCATAAATTCCCATTCCCTGTGGCTGCCACTGACCCAGTAAGGCAACCAGTTGCCCGCTGGCAATCAGCGGGGCTGCCGAATAATAAGGTTGCATGACTATCCCCGCGCCCTCCACTGCGCCGGTCAGCAGCACCAGCGATTCGTTGGCGCTCAGATTTCCGCTCACCGGAATCGCAACCTTTTCGCCCTGGCGCTCAAACTGCCACAGGCTTTTGCCGAAATAGGTGTATGTCAGACAATTGTGAACCGCCAGATCCTGCGGATGTTGCGGTGTGCCCTGCGCGGCCAGATAAGCCGGGGACGCACAGACGATCGACGGACATTGTGCCAGGGGCCGGGCGATGAGATTGGGGTCCAGATCGTTAGTGATACGCAGCGCCATATCAATACGGTCTTCCACCAGATTGATCGCCCGGCTTTCCAGCTGAAGATCGATGCTCAACTGCGGATGTCGCCGCAAAAACTCGCTGACCGCAATCACCACGGCACCCTGTCCGAAAGACTGCGAACAACTCAGACGCAGCAATCCGCGTAACGCTTCATTTCCTGTATCCGCCACGCTGCCCATCTCGGCCGCTACCGACAGCATTTTCCGGCAGCGGGCCAGCGTATTTTCACCCGCATCCGTCAGACTAAGTTTGCGGGTGGAACGGTGCAGCAGGCGTGCGCCCGACCACTTTTCCATCTCCGACAGATAACGCGTCACCATCGCCCGCGACATATTCAGCGATTCGGCAGCACTGACCATGCTTCCGCGTTCAACAATGGCAACAAACACTTGTGCAGCGGTAATTCTGTCCATGATTCGTCCGGTTTATGCAACAAACAGTTGCACATTATCCGGTTTTTCCTGCGGATTATGCAACGTACAGTAGATGCTTACTGAATGTGATTATTTATACCTCTGAGGAAATCCCATGCATCTGAAACATCTGACGTTACTCGCCGCCCTGCTGGGCAGCAGCCTGTCTGCTCATGCCGCCAGCGCACTGAAAATGGACGTTTACAACCCCGGTGAAAAAAGCGCTTTCCCGGTTTCCTCTGAAATTATTACCGGGGACAAAGAAGCGGTGCTGATCGACGCCCAGTTCCAGCGCAATGATGCAGAGAAACTGGTGGAGATGATCAAAGCTACCGGCAAAAAACTGACTACCGTGTACATCAGCCAGTCCGATCCGGATTATTACTTCGGGCTGGACGTCATTCACGCCGCCTTCCCGGAAGCAAAAATCATCGCCACGCAGGCCACCGTCAATCAGATCAACGCCAGCAAAGACGGCAAGGTCGCTTTTTGGGGCCCGCAACTTAAAGACAACGCGCCAAAATCTGTCGTGGTTCCCGAGCCACTGAAAGGGAAAACGTTTGAACTGGAAGGTCATAAATTTGAAGTGAAGGGGGTGAACGCAGAGCGGACATTTGTGTGGATCCCGTCGCTGAAAGCGGTAGCGGGCGGCGTGCTGGTCAATGGTAATAACACGCATGTCTGGACAGCAGATACGCAGACACCGAAATCCCGTCAACAGTGGGTAGAAACGCTTGATGAAATGACCGGTCTGCATCCGCAAGTGGTGGTGCCGGGCCATTTCCTGCCAGGTGCGCCGGATAGCGTGGAGTCGGTGAAATTTACCCGTCAGTATCTGCTGACGCTGGAAAAAGAATTACCGAAAGCGAAAGATTCCGCCGCACTTATTGCTGCAATGAAAAAACATTACCCGCAGCTTAAAGAAGAATCCTCTTTAGACCTGAGCGCAAAAGTATTGAAAGGTGAAATGAAGTGGCCGCAATGAATATAAACTGAGCCGGCGCTCTCTTCTGCTAAAGGCATACATCGATCGGCTCCTCCCCTGCGAAGGGGAGGAGCGCAAAACCAATTAGCCTGGGTTGCTCTTTCTGATACTTACTGCGTCACCCGCACAAATTCGCCTTCGGCCTGCACGTTGTGACCAAAACCGCAGTCACCGGTGGTGTGAAGTTTAACGCTCTGTGGCGCAAAGTTCATGTCAACGCTGCACTCGTCACCCGCAGCGGAGGCGTCGTCGGTTTCATGATAAACCGCGTGGTTATCTTTAATGGCCGTCACCACGGAAAACTCTCCTATGTTCGGGCCATAGTAGAGCGACATTTGCCCCATATATAAGCCGCTGAAATCAATTTTGAACTGTGCCTCTTCGGCTTTCACTTCAACGATATTCCAGCTGCCAAAGCCCGCATATTGCCAGTAAATCCCTGCCGGGCTTTCCGCTGGCGGCAAGGCATCCAGTTTTGGCTGTATCAGACTCAGGTTGTATTGTGATTTTTTGTCAGCAGGCGCCAGCAACAGCCAGGCTTTGGCTTTCAGATAATCGCCCTGCTTTATGTAGGTCAGCGCAATGTTGTTGTAGGCCGTGGCGATCTGATCCTGCGGCTTATGGCAAAACTCGCTCCAGGCGACCTGATTACGGAAAATCTCCCGGGCTTTGCCCATCTCGCCCTGCTGGTAAGCCACTTTTCCGGCAGCGGCATAAATCCCGGCTTTAACACAATCGGCGCTGATATCCGGTTCATCAATCTGAGCCAACGCCTGAACACTGGTAAAACATCCTGCCACCAGCAGTAAATTCACTGCGACTTTCATCAAACATCCTTCTACTTTTGTGGTCTACAGAGCTTCGTGCTGGAAAAACATCCTTACAAGTGGCTCATTGCCCTATCGCACTGAGCCACTCATTCTGGGATGATTGGTTTTACAACATATCGATTACACATGGCAATTATGACTAAAAAACCTGGGAAATCGGCGCAATGGGGCGCCGTCTGGCAGTTAATTAAGCCTTACTGGCGCTCAGAAGAAAAGTGGCGTGCCTGGGGCATGTTGACCACTATCATCATCCTTTCACTGGCCGGCGTGTACCTCAGCGTACAGTTTAACGAATGGAACCGTGTCTTTTATGACGCGCTGCAAAACAGAAACTATCCGGTTTTCAAAGCCCAGTTGTGGAAATTTACCTGGCTGGCGCTGCTGTTTATCGTCATTGCCATCTACCGGGTTTACCTGACGCAAGGCCTGCAAATGAGCTGGCGGCGCTGGATGACAGAAGAGTATATGGAGAAGTGGCTGACCAATCACGCCTATTATTACACGGAGCATCAGCACCAGGTGGATAACCCCGATCAGCGTATTTCCGACGACCTGAATGCCCTGACCAGCGGGACTCTTTCTCTGGTGCTCGGTCTGCTGTCGAGCGTGGTGACGCTGTTCTCCTTCGTGTTCATTTTGTGGTCCATCAGCGGGCCGCTGAATTTTATGCTGGCAGGCCATCATTTTGAAATCCCCGGCTATATGCTGTGGTTTGCCCTGCTGTATGCCGCCGTGGGTTCCTTTATCATCTGGTATATCGGTAAGCCCCTGGTAAAACTCGGGTTTAATCAGGAATGGTTTGAGGCTAACTTCCGTTTTGGCCTGATTCGTATTCGGGAAAACAGCGACGCTATCGCGTTATATCATGGCGAGAAAAACGAGCACGACCAGCTGACGGGCAAGTTTGAGTCCATCAAAACCAACTGGTGGTCAATCATGCGCGTCACCCGTCGCCTGAATGTCGCGTCCAACTTTTACGCCCAGTTTGCCAATATCTTCCCGATACTGGTGGCGTCACCGCGCTATTTCTCCGGCGCGATCCAGATGGGTGCCCTGATGCAGATTGCCTCAGCATTCGGTCAGGTACAGGGCGCGCTGTCCTGGTTCATCGATGCCTTTACCGATCTGGCAAACTGGAAAGCCACCGTTAACCGCCTTGCCGGTTTCAATGCGGCAATCGATCAGGTTAACGCTCAGCCGCGCGGGATCAGTGTAGGCACCAGTACCCGACACGCCTTACAGCTTGATCAACTGACACTAAACCTGCCGAACGGTAATCCGCTGTTTTGTAATATTTCTGCTGCCATGCAACCGGGCGAACGTGTGCTGATTTCCGGGCCGTCCGGCTGTGGTAAATCAACGCTGTTGCGCGCGATTGCCGGTATCTGGCCTTACGGTTCGGGCAATATTACACTGGCGGAAGGTAAACGTTATCTGTTCCTGCCACAGCGCAGTTATATTCCAATTGGCACATTGCGCGATGCGCTCAGTTATCCTGACGCCAGCCGTGAATATACGGATGAACAGTTGCAACAGGTACTGACACAATGTCGCCTGTCGCATCTGGCGGCGGTAGAAATTCTGGATGATTACGCCAACTGGAGCCAGCGCCTTTCGCCAGGGGAACAACAGCGGCTCTCCTTTGCCCGTGCGCTGTTGATTAAACCCGATACGCTGTTCCTCGACGAAGCCACCAGTGCACTGGATGACGAAACCGAACAACAGGTATACGCTCTGCTGCTGAGCGAATTGCCGGACACTTCGGTTATCAGTGTGGCGCACCGGAATTCGGTCGCGAAATACCATCAACACTGCTGGCGTTTCAAAAATCAGGAAAATGGCCCGTGCGGATTCACTTCTACTGCGCTGTTGCCTGAATAACGCCTGATTCCGGCGAAAAGGTTTCAAAATGCACAAAGGTTGCTGATGTCAGCAACCTTTCTTTTTTGTGTGTGCTGAAACCCATTTCGGACAGAAAACCAACAGAGTGGCTGGCTGATTTGTATAGCTGACCATACAATTATTCTTAAGTTAAATTTACAATGATCGGAGGTAAGAATTAATGAAGATAGATAAAAATTCGTTCACACCACTTTATCTGCAAATTGAGCAGCAACTTACCGAAAAAATAAGCACCGGCGAAATCCGCCCCGGTGATCCGATCCCGACCGAAGCGGCTATGTGTGAAATCTATGGCGTATCGCGTATGACCGCGCGAAAAGCGGTGGATTATCTGGTGCGTCAGGGGCGTGTAGCCCGTTTTCGCGGTCGGGGCACCTTTGTGGTTGCCCCACCGCAACAACAGAAAATTATTTTGCCGCTCGACCGGCATCTCACTGCCAGCGAAGTCGCCCGGGAAAATAACCAGCGGATTGAAAATCAGGTGCAGGAATTTCGCCGTATGCCGGCCAGTGAAGACATCGCCCGCGAGCTGAATGTTCCGGCAGGTACTGAAGTTTACTTTATGATCCGCCTGCGTCTGCTCGGTGATGAGCCGTTTGTGTATGAACAATGCTGGATGCTGTGCGACCGGTTCCCGGATATCACCCGCGCTGCCATGACCTCGTCAAAATATGCTTATATCCGCTCGAAAGGTTTCCAGCCTGCGGGCAGCACCAAACTGATTTCAGCAGAACTGCCATCTAACGAGATACGTCTCGCACTGAACCTGTCACGCGACCAGCCGGTACTGCATTCCCACGCAATTGTGTCGTTCACCGACGGCACGCTGTTTGAAGTATCAGATGTCTACTACAACCAGAAAAACTATGGCTTCAGCGTCCATGCCAAAGTTAAAGCTTAAGAGCCGTCAGGCAATGCCCGACAACTCTGCTTTCACCAGATTCGCCACCTGTTCAACCTGCGGGCCATAAATCACATGCACGTCCGTGTCGGTGATGCGTTTCACCCCCATCGCGCCGGTTTTCATTAATGTGCCATCCTGTATCTGAGCCATATCTTTCACCTTCACGCGCAGACGGGTGAAACAGCAGTCGACCGCCGTAATATTGCCCTCGCCGCCCAGTCCGATGATAATATTTTTGGTTTTTTCGCCCGTGCCCTGCGCCGGTTTTGCACGTTCTTCGGCATCATTTTCATCCTCACGCCCCGGCGTTTTTATCTGCATTCGCAGAATCACCCAGCGGAAAGAGAAGTAATACAGTGGCGCGTAGATGATGCCGAGGATCAGCGGATACCACCAGTGCGTGCGGCTGCCACCGAGCACACCGAAGATCAGGAAGTCGATCGCCCCGCCCTGCACGTTACCGATCATCACATGCAGCATTTGCATTAATACGAACGACAAACCGGTCAGCACCGCGTGCAGGATATACAGAACCGGCGAGACGAAAATAAAGCAAAACTCGAGGGGTTCAGTAATCCCGGTGGTAAACGACGCCAGCCCACCTGCCAGCATCAGGGCTTTCACGCGGCCTTTATGTTCCGGACGCGCGCAGTGATACATCGCCAGCGCTGCCGCCGGCAGGCCGAACATCATTACCGGGATTTTCCCCTGCGCCAGGAAGCGCGTTGCCTGCTGCGTGACGGCATCAGGGATCAGGCCCGGATTTGCCAGTGCGGCATTAAAGATATTCAGCGCCCCGACAATGCTCTGGTTATCCACCGTAGTCACGCCGCCAATTGGCGTAAAGCGCACGGTTTCATTGATAATGTGATGCAAGCCGGTTGGGATCAGCAAACGTTCTGACGTGGCATAAATAAAGGTACCGATCTCCCCGGTACGCCCGATCAGTTCGCCGATCCACTGGATCCCCTGCGCAATCGTCGGCCAGATCAGCGACATCAGCACGCCGACGACCGGCAGCACCAGCACGGTCACAATCGGCACAAAACGCCGCCCGCCAAAAAACGCGATCGCCGTCGGCAGCACGATGGTATAGAAGCGGTTGTGCAGCCACATCGTGATCAGCCCGACCAGCACCCCGCCCAGCACACTCATGTTGTAGGTAAAGATCCCCAGTGTGTTGGTGAATTCCGCGGCGTAAATCATCGCGTCACTTTCGGTCATACCCTTCGCTGTCAGTTTGGCGACGGTAATGGTTTCCGGGGTAATATTCTGGGCAAGCAGGCTGTAATTAACCCCGACATGCAGGCCGACAAAGCCGATCACTGCGGAAAAGGCCGCCGTGGCCTTCTCTGCATTGGCCAGCCCCATGGCCGTTGCAACCGCAAAAAATAGCGGCAGGTTGGCAAACAGCGCACCCGACACCTGACGGATAAAGCCGATCACCAGTTGCAATGTTTTCATCTGAGTGAAGGTTTCACCGGTGACCGCCGGGTTCTGCAATGCAGCTGCAAGACCTAAAAAAATCCCGGCGGCGGCAATTACCGAGATAGGCGTCATCAGGGCTTTCCCCAGATCATGTATCTTGCTGCCAAGTTTTATCATCTGTCTTCCCTCAACTCGCTGGCTAAAAATAAAGCGTTAATTGAGTTAAGTCACAGAATGTATAGTTGTATAGACATAGCAGTCAGGAGTATGAAAGGGATCACAGTTTTGCGGGAGGAAAGCAGGTGTGGAGGTAAAACAAAAAAAAGCCCACATCGGACTGTGGGCGCTGGGGTTGCAACTGGCCGCTGTTCAGAACGGCTGGCAACAAGCAAATGTGAGAACTGCTCGCTCTCGGCCTTTAAGATAATGGCAGTTGCCCGGATCCCGGCGTCTTTTCTTGTAAGGGGCAGGT
>NZ_JAFMOS010000471.1 GCF_019049755.1 Rahnella perminowiae | reverse complement strand
CATTTATTTTGATTTTTATCTTTGTTTTGATGGCTTCATCAGCTGTAAGAAATCTATGAAAGACTAGCGATAAATGCTTTTCTAGAATGGCTAGTTTTTCATTTACCAAAGATTCTATTACATCACCGCGGAGAGTTTCTAAAAGCCTATCTAATTTTCTCCAAAGCACAATTGTTCCATTTTTTTTTAAATAGTCATTAAGCCCTAAGTTTGATATTTCTTCTTCGTCAAGAATATTTATAATCCATTCATCTCTTTCATCAACTATATCGAGATCCCATTGTGCTGCGCTAATATCATCATTTTTTCTAGTCAATACAGTGAGTTGGCGACATTGTGAAAATGATGCTGTCTTTAGCCCGAGTCCAAACCTGCCTAAGTCATTATCCCCACGTAAATCTTTTGGATTACGAGAGCCGTGTTTCATGGCCCCAATAAGTTCTTGAGAAGTCATACCTGAACCATCATCAATGATGGCCATCTGGGGTTCAGCAGAATCTAAAAAGCAAAAAATGCTTATTTCTGTTGAGCTAGCAGAAATACTGTTATCAATTACATCAGCTATTGCTGTTTCTAGTGAGTACCCAAGATCGCGCAGAGACTCGGATAATGCAGAAGCGCTGGGAGGGAGGCATAATTCCTTAGCCATAGAGTAAGTAAGCTCATCAATTTGTCATTACTGAAAAATGAACTAATTTATACTTTAAGTCAAAGAGTAACTGCAATAGTTAGTTTTACAATGTTATCTGTTATTAAGTGAATAATTTCGATTGTAATTATTTCTTTTGAATTAAAACCACAGCGTGGATAGTTCATTTTTTGATTTAGATCAGTAAATGCATCTCGCCATTACTATCATCACTATCTTATAGTGCTAGGCATATTTCAGCTAAATTATCTGTGAAGCCTAGTAAAATTCGTAATTTAAAATAATAACTTTTGTAGGGTAGTACAAACCTCTTATCATCAGAGCTGTCTATTATTAGTTTTTGACCATTACTTCTCATTCTCATGACAGACATCCACAACAAAGCAACCCGCAGCAAAAACTTGGCCGCGATTAAAAATCGCGGCACTAAACCGGAGAAGAAGTTACTGCATCTTCTCCGGAAGCGGGGCTATTCTCCTCTTCTGAACGTCAAAGAACTGCCGGGAACACCTGATCTCGTTCTACCTGAGTATGGTGTTGTCATCTTTATGCATGGCTGTTTCTGGCATGGTCACGAAAACTGTAAGTATTTCCGACTGCCCGCCACACGCCCGGAATTCTGGCTGAACAAGATCATGCTTTCGAAGAAAAGAGACAAAGAATGCATAAGCCAGCTGTTAGCTAAAAACTACAGGGTCGCAATATTCTGGGAATGTAGTCTCAGGAACCTTCCCCCGTACATGCTCAATTTCATGCTCTCCGGGTTTGATGCCTGGATTCATGATGCATCTTCAGATCGTATTGAGTTTTCTTCTACGACATTTTCCTGAATAAACCCCCCTCAAAAAATCCTTCCCATCTCCAGTTGTCCCATCAATAACGCGTTATCACTGTAATCCACCGGGACGGCGACGACGGCGGGGCCTTGTACGTCCATGGCGGCGCGCAGGGTGCTTTCCAGGGTTTCGGCGGAGGTGACGGCAAAACCTTTGGCGCCGAAGGCGTCGGCGTAGGCTTTGAAATCAATCGGGCCGAACTGGATACCGGAGGTGCGCTGGTATTTTTTCTGTTCCTGGATTGCCACCATGTTATAGGCCTCATCAACCCAGATGATGTGCAGCAGATTGACGCCGAGGCGGACGGCGGTTTCCAGTTCCATGCTTGACTGCATAAATCCGCCGTCGCCGGAAACAGACACCACTTTGCGACCAGGGTCGACCAGCGCGGCGCCAATCGCCCACGGCAGCGCGACGCCCATGGTTTGCTGGCCGTTGGAAATCAGCACCTGACGCGCGCGGAAGCTGTAAAGATAACGGGCGATCCAGATATGGAAACTCCCCATGTCGACGCACAGCGTGACGTCGCTGTTGACGATATCCTGCATCGCGCGTACCAGACGCAGCGGATGGATCGCAAACTGATTCAGGCTGCGGCCTTTTTGATCCAGCAGTGCACGTTGCTGGCGGCGATCTTCGAGAATGGCGACGGAAGAGGCGCTCAGGTTGATGCGTTGCTGAATCTGTTCTGTCAGCAGATCCAGCGTGTCGGCAATATCGCCCACCAGTTCGACGTCCGGCAGATAGTCGCTGTCGGTTTCGGCGGGTATCACGTCGATATGCACCAGTTCAGCGTTGCCGTTGCTCCATTGCGCCGGTTCATACTCGACCGGACTGTAACCGATGGTGATGACCAGATCCGCGTTGCGCAGCAGGCGGTCACCGGCCTGATTGTTGAACAAGCCGACGCGACCGGCGAAGCGGTGGAACGAAGCCTGATCGATAACGCCTGCCGCCTGATAGGTGCTGGTCACCGGCAGATCGCTTTTATGCAGCAGACGGCGGATCGCCTCAGCGTTGCGTGGCTGGCTGGCCATCAGGCCGAGCAGCAGCACCGGATTTTTGGCCTGTTTCAGTAATTGCGCGACCTGCAATATTGCGTCGTGCGGTGCGCTGCCGAGCACCGGCGGTTGCGAGGTCAGGAGTTTACCGCTGGCCGGTTCGTTGACGATATCCATTGGCAGACTGATAAATGCTGCGCCCGGACGCCCGAACTCGGCGGCGCGAAAACCGTTTGCCAGCACTTCGGCCAGGGCGGAAGACGAGGTGACTTCGGCGGAATACTTGGTGACCGGACGGAACATCGCGACGGTGTCCATGGTCTGGTGCACCTGTTTGACATGATCGGCGCGTTTCACCGCACCGCCAAGCGCCACCAGCGGATCGCCTTCGGAGGTTGCGGTGGCCACACCTGTGATCAGATTCGAGCAGCCGGGGCCGGAAGTGACCAGTGCAACGCCTGCTTTACCGGTCAGGCGGCCCACGGCACCGGCCATAAAGGCGGCATTGGCCTCGTGGCGTACCGGAATCGTTTTGATAGGGGAATCGACCAGCGAATCGAATACCCGGTCGATTTTTGCGCCGGGAATACCGAATATGTGTTTTACGCCCTGTGCTTCAAGCTGTGCGACGACCAGATCTGCACCGCATTTCCATTCGCTTTGGCTGTCTGAATTTTTCATGGTTTTGTTCCTTCTGTCTGCGGGCTGTTAACTTTCAACGGACTGAATCGCATCATTTAAATCGTCAGGACATAAGTTGGCATGCAGGAAATCGCTGTCCTGCGGGAAGTCGATTAATAGCTTTTCGACCGTGCCGAAGGTCAGCACGCCGCACTCCACCTGATAATCCAGTACATGGCCGCCACTGCTGCGTGTCTGATTGATGAAATGTTCGTGATAGCCCGCGACGTTAATGCCTTGCATATACGCAGGTGTCAGAAAGCCAATTAGCACACCCTGGCTGTTTTCGATATGAAACGTTGGCTGCGCTTCGATGGCTTCCAGCATCGGTTTATAAGGGCGGTGTTGTTCCGGCACGGTGCGGGTCTCGACGCGGCTGAACTCGCCATCAATGCGCAATGCGCAAAAGGTGTTCTGACTGGCAACGGCGTTGTCGATAACCGCGTGAATTTGTTCGCGGCTGTGCGGGCGATCAATGACGTATTCATTCGTAGGATTAAAGAATGTCATGACGGCGAAGGGTGTTTTTTGTTCCGGTTTTGCCCGCCGGGCGCTGCCGTCGCCACGTAACTGGAAGATATTGCTGTTGAATGCAATCAGTTCACCGTCGAGACGATTAAAGGTACCGAGGCCAAAATCGCCGTGTTTCAACAGCTCTGCCATTGTGGTATCGCCTTCATAGACGCCGCTCAGCAAGGCGCTCATCAGTGATGACTGATAGAGCACGCGGTCAGGATGCTGCTGTTTAAACGCCGTCGCCGTGCGGGCAATATCGGCGACGCAGGAACAGGACTCAGAATGGCTTTTCATGCAGGAACTCCGTTCGAATAGTTAACTTTGCTAACTAAAGGTTGACGCCATTCCGTTCTGAGTTCCAATATGAGGAGGTGTTTACTTTGAGACGTTTTTGATATGGAACTTCGTCATCTGCGCTATTTTGTCGCGGTAGCAGAGACGGGCCACTTCACCCGTGCTGCCGAACTCCTGGGAATATCCCAGCCTCCTCTGAGCCAGCAAATTCAGCGGCTCGAACATGAAATCGGAACCCCTTTACTCAAACGTCTTACCCGTGGCGTCGAACTGACCGAAGCCGGAAAAGTGCTGTACGACGATGCACAAACCATTATCAAGCTGACCGATGCTGCCTTTGAACGTACCCGTGCAGTGGCGCGCGGCTTGAATGGTACGCTGCGCATCGGCTTTGCCACTTCAACGGCTTTCAACCCGCAGGTATTTGAACTACTGCACCGTTTTCGCGACAAATATCCGGGCATGGTGCTGGAGCCTCAGGAAAAAGATATGGCCGGGCTGATGACCGCGATGGGCGAGGGCGCACTGGATGCAGCGTTTATTCGTCTGCCTTGTGAACGCAGCAAGGAGTTTAGTTTTAAGGTGCTGGATATCGAGGAAATGGTGGTGGCGCTACCGAAGAAGCATCCGCTCAGTCAGGGGAAAGAAGTCCGGCTGGCGGCGCTGCGCCACGATATGCTGATCACCTTTCCCCGCGATTTATCGCCTGGGCTTTATGATGCCGTGACTCAGGCGTGCAAAGAGGCGGGATTTTCGCCGCGCTACGGGCAGCAATGTCCGCAAATTACCTCAGCGCTGAGTATGGTGGCGACAGGTTTTGGTTACGCGCTGGTGCCGGCGTCGCTGAGTAAAATTGATGAAACCAATGTGCGCTGTCTGCCCCTGGCAGGGCAGACATTAACGACGCAAATCGCGCTCGCCTGGCGCAGAACGGATAACTGCAAGGCGGCGCTGCATATGGTGGGGTTATTGTAAAAAGGTCAAAGCAGAGAATCTTTCTGAGCCAGAACAAAAGCCGGATCGCGTAATTTAACGCTGACCTCTCTGCGAATGTTTTGGCTGAGATTTCCCTGAAGGCGACAAATCTGGTGATAGCCGTGTGATAACCAGTTCCAGCTTCCCACCAGCGCATAGTGGTTATCCACCAGCAGCAGTTTTTCGTGAGTGCCTTCGTTTATCCGGATCACGTTTTCTCTGCCAAGGGACTGAATATATTGCTCAATCAGCAGAGGATCACCGTCCCGCTCAAAACCATATTTTGCATGATCGTAACCATAATAGACTTTGACATCGATTCCCCGCTGACGCGCCGCAGTTAACAAACTGAGCTGAGGATTTTCACCTTCGCGGTTAAAACGAAGCCAGGGCGACACAACAATCAACTCCTGCTGACATTGTTGAGTGGCGGCATGGAAAGCATCAATATGCTCACAATCCCGGTAATAGGTTTCCACCGCCGGGCTCTGGCTCAGTTCGCTAAACTTAGGGTGCTGGCTTCCCAGTTCAAGAATGAAATCATTAGCACATACTTCAGCCAGCGTTTTCAGATACCGGCCCGCCGCAATCAGACGATCATAATTACCCACCACAATAAATTGTTGTTTGGCCCGGGAAACCGCGACGTTGAGCAGGTTGGGCTTATTGTTCTGGAACTTGTCATTGTCTCGCGGCGAGTGGATCACCGGACTATAAATGATGACTTCAAACCCGGTTCCCTGGAATTGATGAACCGACCCAATTCGCAGGGAATCATAGTGCCCCAGGCGGTTGCCCATTTTTTGGATCAGCAGGTTCTTCTGATTGGCGTAAGGGGTGATAATGCCGACATCTTTCGTCAGGTCATAACCGGCGCTTTCCAGCTTCGTCAGCAGGTCATCAATCGCTTCAACCTCGTCCAGATTGGTATTTGCACCGGGACCCTTTTTGCCCTCCACGCTGTAAAACATCAAATGGTGACTGTCCATCGCCGCAAAGGCACTGGCAACCGCTTCAGAAGGCGGTGCGGTTTCCACAGAAATGCCCTCATAACCGGCAAGCTGAGTAAACAAGGCGGCAATCGGTGGCTGGCAGCGCCGATGCTCATCAAGCACGATGCCGTTACCTATGTCATTGACCGAGCCTGAGGAGGTTCCCGCTGCACGGTGATAGGCGGTGACTAACATCGGTGACATGCGATCATAAAGCAGGTCGTCATCGCCGAAGTGTTGTTCCCGTAGCTGATTTTGCACCCCTTCCGACAGGGTTCTGATTGGCTCGATTTGTGCGGGGTCACCCACAATAATGGCCTGCTCACTGCGGCTCAGCAGAGGAACCAGTGTTTCGACTGACACCATGCCCGCCTCATCACATAACGTCAGATGGTAAGGTTTTACTTTCTCGAAATCCCCGAGGTTTTCATAACCGGCCGGTTTATACGCTGAGGCTAATGTCGTGGCGATGACCGGATAAGCCAGTGAAAGCAGGCGATAAAACTCTTCCTGACGGGCATTTCTGTAAGTGAAGTAATGGGGCGAACGGGTGCGGGTTAATAAGTCTCTCCACACGGTCAGGATTTCTGTGAGCTCGGTTTTGCGGGTTAACTGCTCCTGCCACAGGAATGCGACGGCATCTTCAAACATGGCGCGATGTTGCCGGATAAAACGCAACCTCAGGATATCCGGCCAGTCTCCTTCCGGATAATCTTGTGCGAAGGCGCGCGCCCTCTCTTTGGTCTCTAAAATATGACGTTCCAGAGCCTGTAAACGGCCCAGTTGCTCATGCAGACTTTTCAGTTTCGGGATCCTGTCAGCCTCCGGTTCGGGGCCTTGCAATATCTGCAAGTGGGCTAAATCCTCTTTTTTATTCCTCAGTTCGCGACTGTAATGCAGTAAATCGGCCATTTGCTGATGAGATAAATCATTGAGACCTAACGCCGTGAACTCCGTGAGATTCATGGCCTGGGCTTTTTCGCGTCGGGCATTTCGTTTTCCGGAGAAAAAGCGCGTCAGGAAAGCGGCGATGCCTGAACGGGGATAATCACCGTAAATATCTTCGAGCAAATCCGGAAGGGTTCCCTGCATAAACCGGGTGAGTGCCGTCAGATCAAAACTGACTGGCCAGACTGAAAGCCAGTACCGGGCGCGGATATTGGCCTGTTCCCAGGCTTCCAGTTTCTGCGCATGATTCTTTTGTTCATCATGAAGAAAACGGGCAACCGCGGTGAGATGGACAGCGTTAAATGAAGTGACCGGGATCCCGACAGACTCCGCCTGCAGGACAAAAGCGTCCTGCTCACTTTTCAGGATCGCGTCGAGATCATGCAACCGGGTCGTCGGGTCGCCGCACGCAGAGATGGCCTGCTGAAGCGCATTTTTCCTGGTGTGATAGTGCGTATAACAATGGTTAATCATTTCCCGGTTCTGGCACAGACGCTGTTCAGCGGATCCGCGCGCACGGGCATCGGCAGATTGCTGCTCATAAGTTTTTAACAACTTATCGATGCGCATGACTTCAGACTGGACTTTTTCTTTTGAACCGGCCTGGAAATACAACCAGTCGAGACCTTTTACAACATCATCATCGCGTAAATCATCAATGACATTTTCTACCGCTTTAATGGCCGTCGAGGTGATGAGCATGCCCAGATTACGATCATTGCCGTCAATAATAGCCAGGGCGCGCTCAACCACTTTTTGCGCAATTAATGATTTGAATAACGTGGTTTTACCGGTTCCCGGCGCGCCCTGAACCGCCACGAGGGGCAGGTTTTTTTGAACCGATTGTAATGCCTGCATTTGCCCGCGCCCCAAAGGGTATTTTTTTTCAAATAATCCCAACGTGACTACTTTATTTATTTCTTCATTATTGAGTGGCTCATCCTGCTGACATAAATATTTTTGCAGCAAAGGAAAGGCGGACAGGTCATTACGGGACGTTAAACAGGTGAAATCTTTACCGTCGCGCTGTGTATTAAAGTCTTCATTATGCAATTCGCAGATCAGGGCATTGAATCCCGTTTCCAGTCTGGCATTTCGCCATTTAGTCCCAACCAGTTTCTCTTCAATCCACATCTTCAGACCCGCAAATGCCTCCAGGAATGAATTATATTTTTGTTCATTCAGGGCGCTGATCAGGCTCATCATATGGCGATTTTCGCCCAGTTCGCTGATATCAAATCCCAGTAATTCTTTGAATGCGGACAACAGCGGAGAAACACGGGTGCCATCCTTAACCGGGATTAAAACAGTTTGCTGGCCTTCCTGTATGAATAATTCAGGATTCAGCTGAAAGGAAAATAAAGGGAGGTATTTCGTGGTTTGTTTGTTATTGCTGAATTCACTGTAGCGGATGATCGGGAAGAGGAAATGTACCGGTGTTGTACTCTCTACTTTCCCTTTCTTATCATACTTAATGTATTTTTGTTTCAGAAGCTCAAGGGTATTAGACGAAAGTGTAATGCGTATTCCGTCATCATCATCACGAACGTTCCGGTCAGTAAGGTATACTTGCTGGTATTCGTGAAGGTTGTCAGCCGGGATTTTACTTTTTTCCATGCCGCTGTATTTGATATATTCCTGCCAGGCCTTCAATACTTTTAATGATGTATCTTCCATTGCTGAAAACTGTCCTGAAAATGAGCTAATGATGGGCTATTGCACCAGAATCAATAGGATAGTGAGAGGGGGATGAAGGAATAATACGCCTCAGCGTTGAGGCGTACCAGTCTGTTACTCAATTCAGTGTTATTTACACCACAATAATCACAGACACGCGACGGTTCTGGGCGCGTCCGGCCTGGGTTTTATTGCTGGCAACGGGCTGGCTCTGACCTAATCCGCGGGTATGGATATTGGTACGCGGCATTCCCGCATCGGCAAAGGCGGCGGCTACCGTGTTGGCGCGATGCAGTGACAGATCGTTATTGTAACCGGCGTCACCGTAGTTGTCGGTATGGCCGTCGAGATTGACTTTATTCAGGCCGACATGCAGCAGTTCACCGGCCAGTTTTTCTACCGACTGCTTACTTTCTGGCGAAAGCGTCGCCTGATTATTGCCAAACAGCACTTTGGCATCCAGCCCCAGTTCCCAGCCATCTGCCGTCTGTGAGAAACCATTTTTTTGCAGTACGGCGATTTGTTCTGGCGTTAATCCCGCCGGTTTGCTCTGACAGGCGACCAGCAGCAAAATGCACAGCCCCGTAGCGGCGAAATGACACCAGGTCTTGAAAGTGTTGCAGATCTTCATATTCAGTAATTCCTTTTAGTCTTTCATCACGGCAGGAAGCGGCATACCTGAAGAGACATGCCAGCAATTGCCGGAAATTTTTTTCGAGCGGTACATGGCCTCATCGGCCTTATCCAGTAACTCTTTCGCGCTGGTGGCCTGAGAAGGCGACAGCGCAATACCGATACTGAGAGAAACATCCAGCGTCTTGTTATTGAGCAGGATGACGGGGGTTTTCATGATTTCAACAATCCGTTCGGCAAAAGCCACGGCCTCTGCGGTGGAAACCATCGGTTCAAGCAAAATGGCAAATTCATCGCCGCCCAGACGCGCCAGCACATCGCCTTTACGCAGTGTTTTCGCCATCCGTTCGCCTATCACCATCAGCACGCGGTCTCCGGCGGCATGACCGAGTGAGTCATTGATCTCTTTAAAGTTATCGACATCAATAAACAACAAGGCCAGTGAAAGCGCCGGGCGCATCGGGTTAAAGCATTGGTTGAGCGTATCAATGAAAAACGCGCGATTATGCAGACCGGTCAGTCCGTCATGCAACGCTTTTTGGGTCAGTGAGACGTTCTCGTTGCGCATATGGTTTTCCCAGGCTTCCAGCTCAGTCAGCAGGCTGTTGAAGTCCTGGCTCAGGGTGTGTAGCTCGACAATCGGCGCGGAAGGTACGCGCAAATTGAACGACCGGTTGGCCGTGACGTCATGAGTGACGCGCGTAATGTGACCGAGGGCATCGACAATGCCTTTTTGCATCCTGCGGGAAAAATACAGCGCGACCAGTGCCGTCAGTACCAGACAGCCGATCAGGCTAAGCACCGTTTCCAGCAGGAAGCCCGTCAGGCTGCCGCCGTTACCGGCGAGCCAGACGGTACCGATGAGCGAACCTGAATGATTCACTGGCATCGTGATGGGTTCCGGGAAAGCCAGGTGGCCGACGAACTGGCCGAGCTTGTCCCAGTTGCTGTTTACCGGTCTTTGCCATTCGGTGAACGTCGCTCCGGCAGGCGTCAGAATTTTAGCCTGGGTGAAATCGCCTCTTTTGGCGATGAACTCCAGCGAATCATGCGCGGCAGCAGGGTCGTTAAACACCAGCGCAGCTTCGGTGGTGTAGCTGATGGCACGCGCGGTCAGTTGCAGATTATTTTCGGCATGCGAACGCAGGGCGATCAGGGCCAGCAAAATCAGTAAAAAACCGGCAAGGCCAATCGCGGTCAGAATCACAATCATATGGATTCTGTTCAGTGCGGCGCTTAGCGTCGGGCGCTGGCGCGGCTGTTCTTTGTCAGGAACAGGAATTTGATTTTCCATAGTTACTCCTTTTCCCTGGCAAGTTGTAATACGGCGGGATTAACCCGCACACCGCTGCGGGACAGCGTGTCCAGATTCAGTTTGAATCCGGTATGAAGGGGCGTGATCACCAGACAAAATGCGTTCAGTAATGCGCAGGCATCGTCCTGCTCACTGAGGGTCAAAATGGCGTGGCCTTCCAGACGCAGATGCAAATCGTTTTGCTGCTCTGTCGTTGTACTGCCGGAATAAATCGCATCGCATTGCGTCGTCAGCAGCGGACTCTCAAAAGGCAACGTCATCACTTTGAGCGGCCTGCCGGTAAAAGCGCTGCCATCGGGCGTGAGTAATGCGGCGTATTTGACTGGCGGAATGATGCACAGCGTTAAAGAAGAAGAGGCCGTTTTGTCAGGCCAGCGCGAATAACTGAGGATTCCGTTAACGGTCTGGGCGACGGCGGCATCAGGTGACGTCTCGCTGGTTTCGGCGATAACCGGTTTTAACGGCGCGATCAGAAGCACCGTCAGTAGCGCAAAGCCATACGCGGCCTTAAACAAATGGCCGGCAGGTATCCTCCCTGACAGGTAAAAAGGTGATCGGGCTTTTTCCATTGCGTCGCTCTGCGTTTCTTCCGGTTGAAAGTGTTTCACCGGAATAAGAATAACTTTATCGGCATAACTTCGGAAAGCGTCAATAAAAAATTTTCGCCCTGAAAACGCATGCCTTTTGTGTCGATTTTTTTACAGGAAACAGAAAAGTTGCGAATACTAAAGGAAAACTAATGGATTGTGTAATTTCTGCGAGATTTTTTTTGAGCAGAGGCAGGCGAGGGGCGCCGAT
>NZ_JAFMOS010000472.1 GCF_019049755.1 Rahnella perminowiae | reverse complement strand
CTTTTAATGTCCTGACCTATTGTTAATTCCAGCAGCACAACAGCACGACGTTAAATACAAACACTCAATCTAACAATGCACTCTGAGAGGAAATGAAAATGTCTAAATTCGATCTGCTGGACCCACAGAACTCCACCCTGATTTTCATCGACCATCAGCCACAAATGTCCTTCGGCGTTGCGAATATCGATCGCCAGCAGCTTAAAAATAATACGGTCGCTCTCGCTAAAGCGGGCAAAGTTTTTAACGTGCCGGTGATTTACACCTCGGTCGAGACGGAAAGCTTCAGCGGTTATATCTGGCCGGAATTACTGGCGGTGCATCCGGATGTGAAACCGATTGAGCGTACCTCAATGAATTCCTGGGAAGACGCAGCATTCGTGAAAGCCGTTGAAGCCACAGGCCGCAAAAAACTGATCATCTCCGCCCTGTGGACCGAAGTGTGTCTGACATTCCCGGCACTGATGGCGCTGAAAGAAGGGTATGAAGTGTACGTGGTGACCGACACCTCCGGCGGCACCAGCGTGGACGCTCATGAACGTTCCATTGACCGTATGGTGCAGGCTGGTGCAGTGCCGGTGACCTGGCAGCAAGTTCTGCTCGAATACCAGCGCGACTGGTCACGTAAAGAGACATACGACGCTGTTATGGATCTGGTGCGTGAACACAGCGGTGCTTACGGTATGGGTGTCGATTACGCCTACACCATGGTGCACAAAGCCCCGCAGCGTAAAGCGTAACCTTCTTCATTTATCCATTAAGCCGGAACCGTGCTCAGGCGGGTTCCGGCAGGAGAGACATCATGCGTCATGCCCCTGTTTCCCGCCTGTCGGCACCTGTTATCCCTTTCGCGGTCATCCGCTGGTTGGCCCTGCTGGCCTTATGTGCCGCGTATTTGCAGGGCGGCATCGTCAAACTGTTCGATTTTCCCGGCGCGATTGCCGAGATGCAACATTTCGGTTTGTCACCGGCCGCGCCTATGGCCGCTGCGGTGATTGTGCTGGAACTGGCGGCTTCGGCACTGATTCTTACCGGACGCTTTCGCCGGGCGGGTGCGCTGGCGCTGGCGCTGTTCACTTTTAGCGCCAATTTTATGGCAAATGCCTTCTGGCAGGTGTCGGGACAGGAACGCGCCATGATGATGAACGGTTTCTTCGAGCATATCGGGCTGGCCGGCGCTTTTATCTATGTTGCCTGGGATGACCTTAAGGGGCGGGTATGAGCCAGAATGCTGTTGCGACCGGCGGCGCTTTTTCACCGCTGAAACAAGGATTATTTGCCACGATTTGGGTGGCAACCATTCTCGGTAATACCGGCAGTTTTATGCGTGATGTGGCCAGCTCGTGGCTAGTCACCGGGCTGTCATCAAACCCTGCGGCGGTCGCGCTGATGCAAACCGCAGCAACCTTGCCGATTTTTTTGCTGGCGATCCCCGCGGGTGTGCTGTCCGATATTCTTGACCGTCGCCGCCTGCTGATTTTTGTTCAGTTGTTGCTGGCAGGCGTCAGCGGAACCTTGCTTCTGTTGTCACACAATAATTTGCTGACCGTGGAATACCTGGTAGCACTGACCTTTATCGGCGGTATCGGTGCCGCGCTGATGGGGCCTGCCTGGCAGGCGATTGTGCCGGAACTGGTGCCCCGTTCAGATTTGAGAAATGCCGTCGCGCTGAATTCACTGGGGATCAACATTGCCCGGGCGGTGGGTCCCGCTGGCGGAGGTTTGCTGCTGGCCAGCCTCGGTGCCGGTGCGGCTTACGGCGCAGATGTCATGAGCTATGTTTTTGTCATCGGCGCATTGCTGTGGTGGAAACGTCCGGTTAAAGCGAAAAATGAGTTATCGGAGCACTTCCTGGGTGCGTTCCGTGCAGGGCTGCGATATGTCAAAGCCAGCCGGGAACTTCACCGTGTGCTGCTGCGTGCCGCGATTTACTTCGCTTTCGCCAGCGCCATCTGGGCGATGTTGCCGCTGATTGCCCGTAATATGTTGCACGGTACTGCCGGATTCTACGGCGTTCTGCTTGGCGCAGTGGGCGTCGGCGCGATTTTCGGTGCGCTGCTGTTGCCCCGTTTACGCCGGAAACTGAGCGCTGACGGACTGGTGCTGCTTTCCGCCTTACTGTCCGCCGCCGTCATGTTGCTGCTGGCAACATCACCGGAAAAATGGCTGGCCGTGGTGCTGATGGTGGTATTAGGGATTGGCTGGATTATCGCGCTGACCTCCATGAACGGTGTGGCGCAGGCGGTACTGCCTGACTGGGTGCGTGGCCGCGGGCTGGCGGTGTACCTGATGGTGTTTAACGGTGCGATGGCGGCGGGCAGTTTGTTCTGGGGTTTAATTGCCCGGGAAACCGGTCTGGTCGGGGCGCTGTTACTCGCCGGCAGCGGATTGGTTATCGCCGCGCTGGTATGCTGGCGGCTGAAATTGCCCGCTGGCGAGGCGGATTTACAACCTGCCGGGCACTGGGATAATCCGGTCGTGGAAGGGGATGTGCAGGGCGATCGCGGTCCGGTGATGATCCAGATTGAATATATGATTGCACAGGAAGATCGTCCGGCGTTTCTGGCTGAAATCCGCAAACTTTCGCTGGCACGCCGCCGTGACGGGGCTTATGCGTGGGGGATCACCGAGCACAGCGATGATCCGTCACGTCTGGTGGAATGGTTCCTGGTGGAATCCTGGCAAGAGCATCTGCGTCAGCATCAGCGTGTGTCGCATGCCGATGCCGATTTGCAAAGCGAAGTGACACGTTATCACCGTGGAGAAAATAAACCTCAGGTACATCATTATCTTTCGGTACGTTAGTCGCAGTACAAAGCCGCATGATGCGGCTTTTTTTATTCCAGGCTATACACCGCTGCGATACCGTCGAAATTCTGTAAGTTTTCGCGCCACCACATGGCGGCATTGCCGGTGGCATTTTCGTTCCAGGCCATAAAAGCCTGATCGCGACGGGTTTCGGTATCGAGACGACGCTCCACCAGCGCACCGCTTTCGAGATGCGGCGCGGCGAGGTAACGCGGCAAATAGCCACAACCCAGCCCGGCAATTTGTGCGTGAACTTTGGCGTTAAAATCATGAACGCTCAGCATTTTCTGTTCATCAAGCACGCGTAAATCAGCCCCTGTACCGTGGCGGGACGTGTCGTGAACCACCACCGCGCGATACTGACGGATTTGCTCACGCACCAGCGGTTCCGGCAGTGAGGCGAGCGGGTGATGCTTTGCTACTGCAAACACATATTCCAGCCAGCCGATCGGGCGGTATTCAATGCCGCTGCGCGTCACCGGCTCCTGCACGGCACCGAATACGATGTCGGCTTCGCCGTAACTCAGCGCTTCCCAGCAACCCGCCAGTACGTCGTGGCGGAACAATAACTGGGTGTGCTGATGTTCTGCGTAAAAACGGTCGATCAGCGGCGCAAGCAGCGCGAACGGGACGGAAGCATCGACGCTGATGGTCAGTTTGCTTTCCCAGCCGCTTTCGACGTACTGCGCCTGTTGTTCCAGCTCACTGACGGCCCGCAACAGTACGCGGCCTTTTTCCAACATCAGACGGCCAGTGGGTGTGAATGTCGCGCGGTGGCCTGAGCGGTCCAGGAGCTTGATATTCAGATCACTTTCCATTTTCTGCACGGTATAACTCAGTGCAGAAGCGGTTTTAAACAGTCTGGCAGCCGCAGCGGCAAAAGTGCCGTGTCTGTCCAGCGCATCCAGGATCAGCAGCGCTTCAAGGCTTAATCGCATTATTTTCCCCACCCCAAAAATTGTTTAACAACAACCCAAAATATTTCCGTTATGAATGACTGTATTGATTTCGTATCGTTCATGAATATAACGCAACATTCAGTTAACCAGAACAACGGTTAATGAGAAGGAATATCTGATGACTTATCCGCACCAACCTGACCACATTACTCTGGTGATAACCCATAGCGTACGGCGGGATAAGCTGACGGAATATGAATCCTGGCTGGAGAAACTGATGGCCGATGCGGCAAGTTTTACCGGTTACCAAAGTGTAAAAATCTTGCGGCCGGTTCATGGGGAAACTATCTACACCGTGCTGGTCCGTTTCGATAACATTGATAATCTTTACCAGTGGATACAATCCGGACAGCGGGAAAGCCGTGAAAAAACCTTAGCTAACCTGCTGAATGGTCAGGAATATATAGAGCTGCGTACCCAGGCGTAAATTCTGACGTTCAATATTTACACAAGATTTTTCCCACAAAGGTTGAAGGCTGTATAAATCACCAGTATTATCCGTCTGTTTTTTATACGGCATTTTTTGTTTTTAGAAGAGTTTCAAAAAAGGTGTCAGAGAAAAGTTATCAGAGAAAAACAGGTCAGCTATTTTGTGGAATCCCGAGAAAGAGCTTTTTACCGAACTCTATCAGTACCCTGAGCATCTTCGTCATACCTTAGAAAATTTGCCCAACCGCAGCGGCGTGTATATTTTTTACGGTGATGATAATGCCTTCCCGCTGTATATCGGTAAAAGCGTGAATATCCGCAGCCGGGTCATGTCGCACTTCCGCAATCCTGGCGAAGCCAAACTCCTGCATATGACCCGTGATATTGAATTTATTGAAACGATTGGGGAAGTCGGCGCCTTATTGCTGGAATCTGATCTGATCAAAACCCGGCGACCTTTGTTTAATAAGCGTCTGCGTACTGCCCGTAAGCTGTGTTCCATCCGGCTTCAGGGGCTGACGGCCAGCATCGTTTTCAGCGATAATGTGGATTTTTCGCACAGCGAAGACCTGTTTGGGTTGTTTAAAACCAGGATGTCGGCAGTCGAAAAGATCCGTGAGATCGCCGATCAGGAAAAGCTATGTTACGGCGCGCTGGGGCTGGAAAAGCTGTCAAAAAATCGCGCATGTTTCCGTTTTTCGCTGGGCAAGTGTGCCGGTGTCTGTTGTGGCAAAGAATCACAGGAGGATCATCAGGCGCGCCTGCGGGAAGCACTCAGCGCCCTGAAAATTCGTAGCTGGCCGTATCCGGGACGGATTGCGATCGCCGAAGAAGCCAACGGACTGACCGATTATCACGTCATTAATCACTGGTTTTATCTGGGGACAGTGAAAACGCTGGAAGCCGCCAAAGCCTTTGATACTGCTGTGCCGCATTTTGACCGCGACAGTTATAAAATCCTCTGCAAACCTTTATTCGAGGCAGACAGCCCGAAAGTGATTTTGCTGGACTGAAATCACTACGGTGATAACCGGCTGTGTTCTTTGCTTCCTGCAGTGTAAATAGCGCTATAAAAAAAGGCCGGGGATCATAAGATCCTCAGCCTTTTGTTTGCCGGAGATAACACTTTTCCGGCAAGAGCGTGACGCTATCAGCGCATGGTCACAAACTCTTCGGCACCGGTCGGGTGGATAGCGACGGTATTGTCGAAGTCTTTCTTGGTTGCGCCCATTTTCAGTGCGACCGCAAAGCCCTGCAACATTTCATCCATGCCATAACCGATGCCGTGGATGCCAACGATTTTCTCTTCCTTACCGACGCACACCAGTTTCATGCGGCACGGCTGACGGTGTTGCGTGACGGCGGTATACATGGCGGTGAAGGCTGATTTGTAGACTTTTACGTTGTCTTCGCCGAACTGCTCTTTCGCCTGCGGTTCGGTCAGCCCGACCGTGCCGATTGGCGGGTGGCTGAACACCACGGTGGCGATGTTGCTGTAATCCAGATGTTCGTCCGGCTTGTTGTTGAACAGGCGTTCTGACAGGCGACGACCCGCGGCAACAGCCACCGGGGTCAGTTCAACCGCACCGGTGTTATCGCCCACGGCGTAAATGCCGTTTACGCTGGTATTCTGAAACTTATCGACGACGATGTAACCTTTATCGTTGGTTTTCACGCCAGTCGCTTTCAGGTTGAAATTGTCAGTTTCCGGTTCGCGGCCAATCGCCCAGACCAGGCTGTCGACAACAAATTCCTGGCCATTTTCCAGCTTCAGCGTCAGGCTGCCGTCGGCATTTTTCACCACTTCTTTCGGAATGGATTCTTTATGCAGTGCCGGACCTTCGGTTTCCATCACTTCTACCAGCGTCTCGACGATCAGCGGATCGAAAGTCCGCAGCGGTGCATGTTTACGCACGAACAGATGCGTTTCGGCACCCAGTGCGTTCATCACACCGGCGATCTCCACCGCGATATACCCTGCACCGACAACCGCAACGCGTTTTGGCATTTCGGTCAGATCGAAGAAACCGTCTGAATCGATGCCGTATTCTGCACCCGGAATATCCGGATGGCTCGGACGTCCGCCGGTGGCGATCAGAATGTGATCTGCGGTGATCTGCTCACCGTTCACTTCAACGGTATGATCGTCAACGAAACGGGCAAAACCTTTGATCACATCCACGTTATTTTTGCCCAGTACGTTGTCGTACGAGGTGTGGATACGGTCGATGTAAGCGGTACGGTTGGCGACCAGCGTTTTCCAGTTGAAGCTGTTAACGGTGGTATCAAAACCGTAATCCGGGCCGTAGTTGCGGATCGCTTCTGCGATTTGCGCGGCATGCCACATGACTTTTTTCGGAACACAACCCACGTTGACGCACGTGCCGCCAAGCTCTTTAGCTTCGATCAGCGCACATTTTTTCCCATACATGGCTGCACGGTTGATTGATGCGATACCGCCGCTGCCGCCGCCAATTGCCAGATAGTCATAATGTTTGGTCATCGTTTTATCCGTAAGTTGTGAAAAATGGAGACACTGATACAGCGTCATTAATCTCAAAATTTGGCTAAGAGTTTAACGTGTTGTGGAAAAGATTGGATCAATGATTGTGATAGGTTTGATAGCCAGAACCTTTGAAAAAAGGCTCCGGCAATTTATGCAGGCTTTTACTCAGGCACAACCCAGTTAACCGTGGTGTGACCGGTACCGGAAGGCACCAGCACTTTGAGCAACCACGGCAGCACGTTGTTCATCTGCTGCTCGAGTTTCCACGGTGGGTTAATCACGATCATGCCGGAAGCGGTCATGCCGCGCTGATCGCTGTCCGGGCGCACGCCCAGCTCGATTTGCAGAATACGGCGGATGCCGGTCGCTTCGAGATCACGCAGCATTTTCTTGATTTGCTGACGCATCACCACCGGATACCACAGCGCGTAAGTGCCGGTGGCAAAACGCTTGTAGCCTTCCTGAATGCCTTTTACCACGTCCTGATAATCGGTTTTCATTTCATACGGCGGGTCCATCAGGATTAGCCCACGGCGTGAAGGCGGTGGCAACTGGGCTTTCAGTTGCTGATAACCGTCAGCGCGGGCAACGCGGGTGCGGTCATCTTTCTGAAACTCACTGCGCAACAGCGGGAAATCGCTCGGGTGCAGTTCAGTCAGATGCAGCTTGTCATCTTCGCGCAACAGCTGACGGGCAATCAGCGGCGAACCCGGGTAATAACGCAGGTTTTCATTGCGGTTGAAGTGATTGACGACCGACATATATGCCGCCAGTTCTTCAGGAATATCGTCCCGCTGCCAGATGCGCGCGATGCCTTCCAGATATTCGCCGGTGCGTTCGGCGTGCTCGCCGCTCAGCTGATAGCGCCCGGCACCCGCGTGGGTGTCGAGATAAAGGAAGGGTTTTTCTTTTTCTTTCAGAGATTCAATGATCAGGCTCTGAACGGTGTGTTTCAGTACGTCGGCATGGTTGCCTGCGTGAAAACTGTGGCGGTAACTCAACATGTGCGGCTTCTCCTGCGGCTTCGCGGCATTATCCATTAAAGACTATCCCGCCGCCACCCATTGATTTCACCGTAACTTGACCGCATGTTAGAAGTTACGTCATCTTTAAGACGACCCGAATTCACGGCGTGGTGCGCCACAGGCGCATCAGCCCCAAACGCTATTACGAAGGACTGGCCCTATGACTGAACAGCAAAATGCGTCGAATCCGCTCTTAACACCGTTCTCCCTGCCACCTTTCTCTGCGATCAAGCCCGAACATATTGTCCCTGCGATGAAATCCGCTATCGAAGAAAGCCGTCAGACGATTGAACGCGTTGTTGCGCAGGGCGCACCTTATACCTGGGAAAACCTGTGTCAGCCGCTGGCCGAAAGTGACGATCGCCTGAGCCGCATCTGGTCGCCGGTCGGGCATCTCAACGCCGTAAAAAACAGCCAGGAATTGCGTGAAGCTTACGAGCAATGTCTGCCAATTCTGTCGGAATTCAGCACCTGGACCGGGCAGCATGCCGGTTTGTATCAGGCGTATCGCGATTTAAAAGACAGCGAACATTTCAGCACACTGTCCGTGGCTCAGAAAAAAGCCATCGATAACGCGCTGCGTGATTTTGAGTTGTCCGGCATTGGCTTGCCGATGGACAAACAAAAGCGTTATGGCGAAATTTCCGCGCGCCTGTCTGAACTGGGTTCGACCTACAGTAACAATGTGCTCGATGCCACCATGGGCTGGAGCAAACTCATCACTGATGAGAATGACCTGAAAGGTCTGCCGGAAAGCGCACTGGCCGCTGCAAAAGCGTTGGCAGAATCTAAAGAACAGGAAGGCTGGCTGTTAACACTGGATATCCCGAGCTATCTGCCGGTGATCACCTACGGCGAAAACCGTGAATTGCGTGAAGAGATGTACCGTGCGTTTGCCACCCGTGCCTCCGATCAGGGGCCGAATGCCGGTAAGTGGGACAACAGTGAGGTCATGGCCGAAGAGCTGGCGCTGCGTCACGAACTGGCCCAGTTGTTAGGTTTTGATTCGTTTGCGGATATGTCGCTTGCCACCAAAATGGCGGAAAGCCCGAAACAGGTGATCGATTTCCTGAGCGGTCTGGCAAAACGTGCGCGTCCGCAGGGCGAGCAGGAACTGGCGCAGTTGCGTGCTTTCGCCAAAGAACATTTCGGCGTGGATGAGATGGAAGCCTGGGATTTGCCGTTCTATGGCGAAAAACAGAAACAGCACCTGTTCTCCATTAACGACGAGCAGTTACGGCCTTACTTCCCTGAACAGCGTGCGCTGGAAGGGTTGTTCGAAGTGGTGAAACGTATTTACGGTATCACCGCCAAAGAGCGCAAAGATGTGGAAACCTGGCACAAAGATGTGCGTTTCTTCGATCTGTTCGATGAAACTGGCGACCTGCGCGGCAGCTTCTATCTCGATCTTTATGCCCGTGAACACAAGCGCGGTGGCGCATGGATGAACGACTGCGTGGGCAGTATGCGCAAAGCGGACGGCGAACTGCAAAAACCGGTTGCATACCTGACCTGTAACTTTAACGGTCCGGTGGGCAACAAACCGGCACTGTTTACGCACAACGAAGTCACCACGCTGTTCCATGAATTCGGTCACGGACTGCATCATATGCTGACCCGCATCGACACGCCGGGGGTTGCCGGTATTGCCGGTGTACCGTGGGATGCTGTCGAACTGCCAAGCCAGTTTATGGAAAACTGGTGCTGGGAGCCAGACGCTCTGGCGTTTATCTCCGGTCATTTTGAAACCGGCGAACCCCTGCCGAAAGAGATGCTGGATAAGATGCTGGCGGCGAAAAACTATCAGGCGGCGCTGTTTATCCTGCGTCAGCTGGAGTTCGGTCTGTTCGATTTCCGTATGCATGCAGAGTACGACCCGGCCAAAGGTGCGCAAATCCTGCAAACGCTGGCAGAAATCAAAAAACAGGTGGCCGTGGTACCGTCACCGTCGTGGGGACGTTTCCCGCACGCTTTCAGCCACATCTTTGCGGGCGGTTATGCGGCGGGTTATTACAGCTATCTGTGGGCGGAAGTGTTGTCTGCCGATGCCTATTCCCGCTTTGAAGAAGAAGGTATTTTCAACCGCGAAACCGGCCAGTCATTCCTGGATAACATTCTGTCGCGTGGCGGTTCCGAAGAGCCGATGGAGCTGTTCAAACGCTTCCGCGGGCGTGAGCCGCAGCTGGATGCTATGCTGCGCCACTACGGAATCAAAGGATAACCTCTGCCTGTGAGTGTGTGTTTACTGTGTGAAGAAGGCGCCGATGAAGGCGCCTTATCTGTTCTGGCGCAGCGCTGGGATCTGACGTCTGACCCGGATGCCGTAATGGCGCTGGTGCTGACGCCTGAACGTCTGGAATTACGCAAACGTGACGAGCCAAAACTCGGCGCGATTTATGTCGATTTTGTCGGCGGCACGATGGCGCATCGTCGCAAATTCGGCGGCGGACGCGGTGAGGCAGTAGCCAAAGCCGTCGGCATTAAAGGCAGCTATCTGCCGGATGTCGTTGACGCCACCGCAGGGCTGGGCCGTGATGCGTTTGTACTGGCGTCCCTGGGGTGTAAGGTGCGGATGCTGGAGCGCAATCCGGTAGTGGCGGCACTGCTCGATGACGGGCTGGCGCGCGGCTATCGCGATGCAGAAATCGGCCCGTGGCTGCGCGAGCGTATGACGTTGCTGCATGCCTCAAGCCTGACAGCGCTGGCTGCACTATTGCCAAAACCGGAAGTGGTGTATCTCGACCCGATGTATCCGCATAAACAGAAAAGTGCGCTGGTGAAGAAAGAGATGCGGGTATTTCAGGGATTAGTCGGCCCGGATGAAGATGCGGATGGCCTGCTGGAACCGGCACGCCGTTTAGCGACTAAACGTATTGTGGTCAAACGCCCGGACTACGCACCGCCGATGGCTGATATCGCCGCCCAGGCCGCTGTCGTGACCAAAAGTCACCGGTTTGATATCTATACGCCGTTGTAACCAAAGGCATCGCATGATTAATAAGAAACCAGAAAGCACTGCACATACGTTCTGGTTTCTTATTTTCATGCCTGATTACGCAAATCTTCGATAAATTCGGTAACGGGTACAGTTTTTTCACGATCCCGTTGCGCTTCGTCGATCTTATTTAGCTGGTCAATCAGGATCTTTTTCATTTCTGCTTCCGCAAAACGCGTCAGTAAATCCCTTACCATCGGCTGGTATCCAATCTGGTGATGTGCCGCGATGGTTTTCAGGTTATTCAGCAGCGATTTTTGCAACCTTATTGAGATGGCCTGAAGCTCCATCATGTCATCAAATTCAGCGGCCAGAGAAGGGTTAACTGCCTCTGCATGCTCCTCCGATGCTCCGAGCTCGCGATTATCCCACATTTCTGCATTATCCTGAGCGTCATGGCGGGTCGTCATAATATCTTCCTCTAAATTGGGAGTGTTGCTGCCAGCTTTTCGCGGGTATCCTTCAGATAATGACCCTCGCGGTTAGCAAAGCATTCGAAGACCTCTTTCTCCACAACATTATGTTTTACGAACAATTTCTCTTTCACTGCCGGTGAAAACTGGATTTTCATAATACATCCTGTATGAAAACATCTTCCATATATACCCATACTGTTTGAATATTGTTCATAATTAACAGAGGGATGTGATTTATATATTGTTAATCACCTATTCTGTATATACA
>NZ_JAFMOS010000473.1 GCF_019049755.1 Rahnella perminowiae | reverse complement strand
GTTTATCGGTTACCTATACCTTTATTAGCGATTCTTTTATCTCAATCTTCGAGATGGTATTTTTCTGAAAAAAGATGGGCCAGATGTTTAAACATATTAAATACTGCGGTGGTTTTTCTGGTCGGTAAGCCGTCTTCATCCATGAAAAACTCCCCGCGGAAAACCAGCACATTACCTTTCTGCTCAACCTCTGTCGCCAGCATTCCGTGGATGTAATCTTCGTGCTCACGGATAACCTTATTCGCTTCGATCAGTAAAGCTTCGCGGCTAATTGCCGATGTATTTTCGTGCATGATATTTACTCCCCACTATAATTGCTGACGTTATTGTAATCCTGACGTTGATAAAACCGCAAATCTGCTGGGGGTAATCCGCTTAAGCAGGCTGGTTATATTTTGAGCAATCTATAAAAGGCGGATGCGATTTGGCGAAAAAGGCCTTTCCGTGTTAATTAGTTTGCGTGGCGATTTTTATCAGGTAGAGTGTGGGATTTTGTGGCTTCAGGTGGAATGTTTTGTTTACGCTTGGTTGTTATTTGACTTAAAAACGGGCGCGTTCTGCTGAGCCCTGTCTGGTTAATCCCTCGCAGAATCAGTGATTTGAACCTCTGGAAGTCAGTGCGTTCCTTCTTTTAAAGAAATCAGTTGACGTTCTGACTCACTGCCGCAATATAAAAAAAGACGTGTAATTGTGCCGCGGCATAACTAGGCAAAATCTTCTTCAGATGATGAAGAATCATTCAGGTAAAGGTAATTATGGGCAAAGCTCTCGTAATAGTTGAGTCCCCGGCAAAAGCCAAAACGATTAATAAATATTTAGGGAATGACTACGTGGTTAAGTCCAGCGTCGGTCATATCCGTGATTTACCCACCAGTGGATCCGCTGCTAAAAAGACCGCCGACTCAACCGAAGAAAAAACAAAGAAAAAAGTAAAAAAGGATGAGAAGACCGCGCTGGTTAATCGCATGGGCGTCGATCCGTATCACGGTTGGGAAGCACAATACGAAATACTTCCGGGTAAAGAAAAAGTTGTTGCTGAGTTAAAAGCGTTAGCGGAAAAAGCTGACCACATCTATCTCGCAACCGACCTTGACCGCGAAGGAGAGGCGATTGCCTGGCATTTGCGGGAAGTGATTGGCGGTGATGACAAACGTTTCAGCCGCGTCGTATTTAACGAAATTACCAAAAACGCGATCCAGAACGCCTTTAAAGAACCGGGCGAACTGAATATTGATCGTGTGAATGCTCAGCAGGCGCGTCGTTTCATGGACCGCGTGGTGGGTTACATGGTATCTCCGCTGTTGTGGAAGAAAATTGCCCGTGGTTTATCCGCAGGTCGCGTTCAGTCCGTGGCGGTGCGTCTGGTTGTCGAGCGTGAGAAAGAAATCAAAGCGTTCGTGCCGGAAGAATACTGGGAGTTGCATGCGGATTTGCTGGCGAAGAAAGAAACCGCGCTGCAAATGGAAGTGACGCATCATCTCGACAAACCGTTCAAACCGGTGAATAAAGAACAAACTCATGCGGCCGTTTCGCTGCTTGAGAAAGCGCGCTATACCGTGGTTGATCGTGAAGACAAACCAACCAGCAGTAAGCCGGGTGCGCCTTTCATTACTTCCACGTTGCAACAGGCGGCCAGTACGCGTCTGAGCTTTGGTGTGAAGAAAACCATGATGATGGCACAGCGTCTTTACGAAGCCGGTCACATCACCTATATGCGTACTGATTCCACTAACCTGAGTCAGGATGCCGTGGAAATGGTGCGCGGCTATATCGGCGAAAATTTCGGTAATAAATATCTGCCGAAAGCTCCGCTGCAATACAGCAACAAAGAGAATTCTCAGGAAGCGCACGAAGCGATTCGTCCTTCTGACGTAGCCGTGACGTCTGAACAATTGAAAGATATGGAAGCGGATGCGCAACGTCTGTATCAGCTGATATGGCGTCAGTTTGTGGCCTGTCAGATGACACCGGCTCAGTACGATTCCACTACGCTGACGGTGAAAGCCGGGGATTATTCTTTGCGCGCCAAAGGCCGTACGTTGCGTTTTGATGGCTGGACCAAAGTGATGCCGGCGTTGCGTAAAGGCGACGAAGACAGAACCCTGCCCGCCATCGAAGTGGGGACGGATCTGGAACTGCAACAACTGCTACCGACTCAGCATTTCACCAAGCCGCCTGCGCGTTTTAGCGAAGCGTCATTGGTTAAAGAACTGGAAAAACGGGGTATTGGCCGCCCGTCTACTTATGCGTCGATCATTTCGACCATTCAGGACAGGGGCTACGTTCACGTTGAAAACCGTCGCTTCTATGCAGAAAAAATGGGCGAAATCGTTACCGATCGTCTGGAAGATAACTTCCGTGAACTGATGAACTACGATTTCACCGCACGTATGGAAGACGGGCTGGATCAGGTCGCCAATAACAAGGCGGAATGGAAAGCCGTTCTGGATGAATTCTTCACTGAATTCAGCAAGCAGCTGGAAACGGCTGAGAAAGACCCTGAAGAAGGCGGTATGCGTCCGAATCAGATGGTGCTGACCAGCATTGAATGTCCGACCTGCGGACGTCCGATGGGGATACGTACCGCCAGCACCGGTGTGTTCCTGGGATGTTCCGGTTATGCCTTGCCGCCGAAAGAACGCTGCAAAACCACCATCAACCTGATTGCTGATGCCGAAGTGCTGAACATTCTGGAAGGCGATGAAGCCGAAGCTAATGCGCTACGCGCCAAACGCCGTTGTGCCAAATGCGGTACGGCGATGGACAGCTATCTCATCGATAATCAGCGTAAATTGCATGTCTGTGGTAACAACCCGGAATGTGATGGTTATGAAATCGAAGAAGGCGAGTTCCGTATCAAGGGTTACGACGGCCCGATCGTTGAGTGCGAGAAATGTGGCTCTGAAATGCACCTGAAAATGGGGCGTTTCGGTAAATACATGGGCTGTACCAACGACGAGTGCAAAAACACCCGTAAGATTTTGCGAAACGGTGATGTGGCGCCGCCGAAAGAAGATCCGGTTCCGCTGCCGGAATTGCCGTGTGAGAAATCAGACGCGTATTTCGTGCTGCGTGACGGTGCGGCAGGGGTATTCCTGGCTGCCAACACATTCCCTAAATCGCGCGAAACCCGTGCGCCGCTGGTGGAAGAACTGAAGCGTTTCAAAGATCGCTTACCGGAAAAACTCAGCTATCTGGCCGATGCGCCGGTGGCAGATCCGGAAGGGAATAAATCCATGGTGCGTTTCAGCCGTAAAACTAAGCAGCAGTATGTGTCTTCAGAAAAAGACGGCAAAGCCACGGGCTGGACCGCTTTCTTTGTGGACGGCAAATGGGTTGAAGGCAAAAAATAATTATCGCCTTCATATTTCAAGTTGCCGGTGCGTTGGCTGCACTCAGTCGGCCCAGTCACAGGGTCAGCCATGCTCCCGGGGATGCCAGAGTTTGTCGCCTTCCTGCAACTCGAATTATTTAGGCGATAACGGATTTATGTCACTCTGTTAAGCAGGTGTAAAAAACCAGTCCTCCGGGCTGGTTTTTTTTTTGCATTCAGATCTATCATCGACCCTGATTTGCTGTTTTTCTTATCAGGGCAGCGCTGCCCGCAATTGTCATTATGTTCTCTGGCTATACAACGCGTTAATTATTGATATAATTGTTATATAAAATTTATTCTTATGCATTCAGGTAATAAGTTAATGCATCTGGGGCATAAATAACGTTCGTTAACAGACTACCGGCATTCATTATAAAATTATTTCAGTCTGTTCAGCCCCCGGGTGAACAGGGATGACGGCAGGGTGCGAAAACTAGGATGGTATGAGATATGAAATTGCAGCAACTGCGCTATATCGTAGAGGTTGTTAATCACAATCTGAACGTCAGTTCGACGGCAGAAGGCCTGTACACGTCGCAGCCCGGGATCAGCAAACAGGTGCGGATGCTGGAAGATGAACTGGGGATCCAGATTTTTTCCCGCAGTGGAAAACATCTGACGCAAGTCACACCGGCAGGGCAGGAAATCATCCGTATTGCCCGTGAAGTGTTGTCTAAAGTGGATGCGATCAAAGCCGTTGCCGGTGAGCATACCTATCCGGACAAAGGTTCGTTGTATGTGGCGACGACACACACGCAGGCACGTTATGCTTTACCGAATGTAATTAAAGGTTTTATCGAGCGTTACCCCCGTGTTTCATTGCATATGCATCAGGGATCGCCGACGCAGATTGCTGAAGCGGTTTCGAAAGGCAATGCGGATTTCGCGATCGCTACCGAAGCGCTCCATTTATATGACGATCTGATCATGCTGCCTTGCTATCACTGGAACCGTGCCGTGGTGGTTCAGCCTGATCATCCGCTGGCGGGTAAAGAGAAGGTCACCATTGAAGAACTGGCAGCCTATCCGATTGTGACTTATACCTTCGGCTTCACCGGCCGTTCAGAACTCGATACTGCATTTAACCGCGCCGGCCTGACGCCACGCATTGTATTCACCGCCACAGATGCTGACGTGATTAAGACTTACGTTCGTCTGGGACTGGGCGTGGGTGTCATTGCCAGCATGGCGGTTGATCCGATCCAGGATCCGGATCTGGTGACCGTGGATGCGAGTGATATTTTCACCTACAGCACCACCAAAATCGGCTTCCGCCGCAGTACATTCCTGCGCAGCTACATGTATGATTTCATCCAGCGCTTTGCGCCACATCTGACGCGTGACGTGGTGGATACGGCTATTTCCCTGCGCTCCAACGAAGATATTGAAGAGATGTTCAAGGACATTAAGCTGCCGACAAAATAAGTCGTCACAAACGTAGCGCCTCTCTGATCCCGTTGCATCCTTACCCGATGCGGCGGGATTTTTTTTGCCTGATGATCAGTTTGAGCTGTTATAAAAATGTTAACGATAAATTGTGTTATCTTTAAGTATGCACTTATAAGCCAGCGGGTTATTACGCATGGCCACGCTGAGCGCTAAAGGAGAAGCTATGTCGTCTATTCGCAAGAACAGTCTGGATAAGCTGGCAGTCCGGGAGAAAGAATTCTACTACTACAGCCTGCCACTCGCGGCCAAAACGCTGGGTGATATTCAGCGTCTGCCAAAATCCCTCAAGGTATTACTCGAAAATTTACTGCGCCACGTCGATGGTGACACTGTCACCGAAAACGATCTGCAGGGGCTGGTCGGATGGCAAAAAACCGGTCATGCCGACCGCGAAATTGCTTATCGTCCGGCGCGGGTACTGATGCAGGATTTTACGGGTGTACCCGCTATCGTCGATCTGGCCGCGATGCGTCAGGCGGTAAAACGCCTCGGCGGGAATGTCGATCAGGTCAATCCTCTGTCACCTGTTGATCTGGTTATCGACCACTCGGTAACGGTCGATGAATTCGGTGATGATGAGGCATTCAGTGAGAATGTGCGTCTCGAAATGGAGCGCAACAACGAGCGCTACCAGTTCCTGCGCTGGGGGCAAAAAGCCTTTAACCGTTTCCGCGTTGTGCCGCCGGGTACCGGGATTTGTCATCAGGTCAATCTTGAATATCTCGGACAAACTGTCTGGTATGAAGAACAGGAGGGTAAAACGGTCGCTTATCCTGACACCCTGGTCGGGACGGATTCCCATACCACGATGATTAACGGTCTGGGGATTCTGGGCTGGGGTTGCGGCGGTATTGAAGCCGAAGCCGCGATGCTCGGGCAGCCGGTTTCCATGTTGATCCCGGACGTTGTGGGTTTCAAACTGACCGGTAAATTACGTGAAGGCATTACCGCGACTGACCTGGTGTTGACGGTCACCCAGATGCTGCGTAAACACGGCGTGGTGGGGAAATTTGTCGAATTCTACGGTGATGGCCTGGCGGACTTACCTCTGGCTGATCGCGCGACCATTGCCAATATGTCGCCGGAATTCGGTGCAACCTGCGGCTTCTTCCCGGTAGATGATGTGACACTGAGTTACATGAAGCTCAGTGGCCGCAGTGACGAACAAATCGAACTGGTCAAAGCCTATTCTCAGGCTCAGGGTTTATGGCGCCATCCCGGTGACGAGCCGGTATTCACCAGTACCCTGGCGCTGGACATGGGCGACGTAGAGCCGAGTCTGGCCGGGCCGAAACGTCCTCAGGATCGTGTCGCGCTGCCCAATGTACCGAAAGCATTCAAAGCGGCGACTGAACTGGAGTTGGGTAACAGTAAGCCGGGGCGTAGCGATAAAGAAAGTTTCACGCTGGAAGGCCAGCATTATTCGCTGACCACCGGTGCGGTAGTGATTGCGGCAATCACCTCTTGTACCAATACTTCAAACCCGAGCGTGCTGATGGCGGCCGGTCTGCTGGCGAAGAATGCCGCTGAAAAAGGCCTGGCCAGCAAGCCGTGGGTAAAAACATCGCTGGCACCAGGTTCCAAAGTGGTGACCGATTATCTTAATGCGGCAGGTCTGATGCCACACCTGGAGAAACTGGGTTTTAATCTGGTGGGCTACGGCTGTACGACCTGTATTGGTAACTCCGGGCCGCTGCCGGAACCCGTTGAGTCAGCGATCAAAGCGGGTGATTTAACCGTCGGAGCCGTGCTTTCCGGCAACCGAAACTTTGAAGGGCGTATTCATCCGCTGATTAAAACCAACTGGCTTGCCTCGCCGCCGCTGGTGGTGGCGTATGCGCTTGCCGGTAATATGAATGTCGACCTGACGCAGGATCCTCTGGGGGATGGGGCTGATGGCAAGCCTGTTTACCTGAGAGATATCTGGCCGTCGGCCAACGATATCGCCAATGCAGTCGCACAGGTGACGACAGACATGTTTCATAAAGAGTACGCCGAGGTGTTTAACGGCGATGCGAGCTGGCAGTCGATCCAGGTTGAAGGTACGCCAACTTACACCTGGCAGGAAGATTCTACCTACATCCGCCATCCGCCGTTTTTCAGTGATATGAAGGCTGAGCCAGATGCACTGGAAGATATCAAGGATGCGCGAATACTGGCGATTCTGGCGGATTCAGTGACCACCGACCACATTTCGCCTGCCGGGAATATCAAGGCTGACAGTCCGGCTGGTCTGTACCTGACCCAGCATGGGGTCGAGCCGAAAGCCTTTAACTCCTATGGTTCACGGCGTGGTAACCACGAAGTGATGATGCGCGGAACGTTCGCCAATATCCGCATCAAAAATGAAATGGTGCCGGGTGTGGAGGGCGGTTATACACGTCATATTCCGTCGCAGGATCAGCTGGCGATTTACGATGCGGCGATGCGCTATCAGCATGAAAATGTGCCGACTGCTGTGATTGCCGGTAAAGAGTACGGTTCAGGTTCAAGCCGTGACTGGGCGGCCAAAGGCCCGCGCCTGCTCGGCGTTCGTGTGGTTATCGCCGAATCATTCGAGCGTATTCACCGTTCGAATCTGATCGGAATGGGGATTTTACCGCTTGAGTTCCCGCAGGGTGTGACGCGCAAAACGCTGAAACTCACCGGCGATGAGCAGATCAGCATCAGCGGATTGCAAACCCTGACGCCGGGGCAGGATGTCGCGGTACATATCACTTTCGCCGATGGTCATACTGAAACGATCGATGCACGTTGTCGGATCGATACCGGCAATGAGCTGACGTATTTCCAGAACGGCGGTATTTTGCATTATGTGATCCGCAAGATGCTGTAATATCTGTTCTTCTGCCGATCAAAAAGGGCACCTTCTTAAGGTGCCCTTAATATTTTCATCGCACTATATAACAGCCTTATTTATCGAGCAGGTGGCCCATTTTGGCGGCTTTAGTCGACAGGTAACGTTCGTTTTCCGGATTACGACCAACGATCAGCGGAACGCGTTCGGTGATGTTAATGCCGGCTTCGGTCAGAATTTCAACTTTTTTCGGATTGTTGGTCAGCAGGCGCACTGAATCCACGCCCAGCAGCTTGAACATGTCGGCGCACAGCGTGAAGTCACGCTCATCTGCGGCGAACCCGAGCTGATGATTAGCCTCGACCGTGTCGTAGCCTTTGTCCTGTAAAGCGTATGCGCGGATTTTATTCAGCAAACCGATGTTACGGCCTTCCTGACGGTGATACATCAGGATGCCCCGGCCTTCTTCAGCGATATGATTCAGTGCAGCTTCGAGCTGAAAGCCGCAGTCACAGCGCAGGCTGAATAAGGCATCACCAGTCAGACACTCGGAGTGAACGCGCGCGAGAACCGGCGTATCGCCAGTGATATCGCCAAAAACTAACGCCAGATGGTCGTGTCCGGTGGCCAATTCTTCAAAACCCACCATCAGGAAATCGCCCCAAGGTGTTGGCAGATTGGCTTCTGCCACCCGTTTCAGCTGCATTTTACGCTCCAAAAAAACCACAAATAGTCTTTATTTACAGTAAATATTTTACTTGTTGATGCGCATCCTACTTTCCGATGCGGCCTCTGGATAGGGAATCGGTGCCTTTCCATCATGACAGGCATCATTTTGCCACAGTTTGGGTCACAGTTTAGCGGGAATATTTGAACGATTAGTTCATAACTTATGAATTATAACCGCTTCTTCAACAACTCACGTCAAAGGAATGTTAAGCAATAATAACGTTGCTACACTCCAAC
Source organism: Rahnella perminowiae (assembly GCF_019049755.1). GTDB lineage: Bacteria > Pseudomonadota > Gammaproteobacteria > Enterobacterales > Enterobacteriaceae > Rahnella > Rahnella perminowiae. The sequence goes on along the minus strand of NZ_JAFMOS010000473.1, from coordinate 2,915 downwards.
TCTTTTTCGCATGACTGAAGGGACGATTATGTTTGATATCGCCAGACGCACCGCGCTGGGAGCTGTTCTTTTATTACTGATGCCCGCTGCGGTGTGGATAAGTGGCTGGATGTGGACACCGGGTGGTGACCCCGCCGTGCTACGTCCGCTTTATTGGGTCACGGAAACGGTGAGTGAGCCATGGGGAATTTTGACTACTGTGATCCTCTGCGGCTGGGTTCTGTGGTGCCTGAGATTCAGGCTTAAACCGGCAGCCGTGCTGGTGGTGATCATCGTCTTGTCATTGCTGGCCGGTCAGTATGTTAAAGATTTTATCAAAGGTGAAGTCCGCGAGCCCCGGCCGTATGTCGCATGGCTGGGGGCGGACCATCAAATGAACATCGGTGAGTTTTACGCCCTGAAAAATAAAGCACGTGCACGACAGGTGAAAGACATCCTGGGCGATAATGCGCAAATCCCGCACTGGCTGAACAAAAGCTGGCAGAACGATACAGGGTACGCGTTCCCTTCAGGCCACACGATGTTTGCCGCGACCTGGGCTTTACTGGGTATCGGGCTTTTGTGGCAGCGTAAACACTATAAAACGGTCACCGTGCTGATGGTGTGGGCGGTAGTGGTGATGGGCAGCAGACTGATGCTTGGCATGCACTGGCCGCGTGACCTGATGGCATCTGTAGGCATCAGCTGGCTTCTGGTCATGCTGGCCTGCTGGCTGACAGAGCGTTATGTCGGACCGCTGACACCGCCACCGGCAGAAAAGCGGGAAATCAGCGAGCGAGAATAGTCACGGCTTCTGATCCCATACGGTCCGAAACCTCAGGGGGCTTGTTCTGCCCCCCTTTAATTCATCGTTTTCATCCCCATATATTTTTCATAGTCCAGATTGCGGTGGTGTTCACGGCACCACAAAAATGTCGAATAAAGTCTCTACAGACTGCATTTAAAGCCTTCGCAATGTTTCCCTGCTTTGTGCGGAAATGCTAACTTATTAGGTCGGAACGAGAGTTTTTGGCATAATTCATCCGGTACATCCGGCATTACAGGAATGAATGTGAAATATCTGCTGATTTTTTTATTTTTGCTGGTCATCGTTGTGATTTCTATCACCCTGGGTGCCCATAACGATCAGACTGTGACCTTCAATTATTTGCTGGCGCAGGGGGACTACCGTGTTTCCACACTGCTTGCCGTACTGTTCGCGACCGGTTTTATTCTTGGCTGGATAATCTGTGGTTTGTTCTATCTGCGCGTACGTCTGTCACTGGGTCGTGCCCAGCGTAAAATCAAACGCCTTGAGCAACAAATCGAACCCGCGGCTGCCGTTACGCCGCCCACAGCATCTTACGATGTCAGCAAGGAATAATCCTCTATGTTAGAACTGCTGTTTCTGTTGTTGCCCGTTGCGGCCGCTTATGGCTGGTATATGGGGCGCAGAAGTTCTCAGCAGGACAAACAGGAAAATGCTAACCGCCTGTCACGTGAATACGTCGCGGGCGTTAACTTCCTGCTTTCCAATCAGCAGGATAAAGCGGTCGACCTGTTCCTCGAAATGTTGAAAGAGGACAGCAGTACGGTCGAAGCGCACCTGACTCTGGGTAACCTGTTCCGCTCCCGCGGTGAAGTTGATCGCGCGATCCGTATTCACCAGTCACTGATGGAAAGCGCTTCGCTGACTTTCGAACAGCGGCTGCTCGCCATACAGCAACTGGGACGCGATTATATGGCTGCCGGTTTCTATGACCGTGCAGAAGACATGTTCAACCAGCTGGTGAAAGAGCAGGATTTCCAGCTGTTTGCGCTGGAACAGCTGTTGATTATTCATCAGGCCACCAGCGACTGGCAGAACGCCATCGACGTGGCAGAACGTCTGGTTAAGCTCGGTAAAGAAAATCGGCGCAAAGAAATTGCGCATTTCTGGTGTGAGCTGGCATTGCAGGCGATGGTTTCGGAAGACTTCGATAAGGCGACCGGCTTACTGAAGAAAGCTGCAGCAGCAGACAAACTTTGTGCACGTGTTTCAATTATGCAGGGGCGAATCTTCCTGGCGCAGGGTGAATACCGCAAAGCGACGGAAGCCTTACAACGTGTGCTGGAACAGGATAAAGAGCTGGTCAGCGAAGCGTTGCCAATGCTGCAGGAGTGTTACCAGAATCTTGACGATACGCTGGCATGGGCGGAGTTTCTCAAACGTTGCGTGGACGAAAATACCGGCGCTACGGCAGAGCTGTTGCTGGCTGAAATCATCCATGAGGAAGAAGGGCGTGAGACCGCGCAAAGCTATATCAACCGCCAGTTGCAACGCCATCCGACTATGCGGGTGTTCCATCATCTGATGGATTACCATCTGGCAGATGCGGAAGAAGGGCGTGCGAAAGAGAGTCTGGTATTGCTGCGGGATATGGTGGGTGAACAGATCCGCACCAAGCCACGCTATCGTTGCCATAAATGCGGTTTTACCGCGCATTCGCTGTACTGGCATTGCCCGTCATGCCGTGGCTGGGCGACGATAAAGCCAATCCGGGGCCTGGACGGCCAATAATTTCCTCTGTCCTGTTCGTATTGCTGAGGTGTCAGCGACATTTTCCCACCCGAATCACTGACATGACGCAGTGATTCGGGTTTCGTCCATGTGCCGGGTAACGCGAATTATTAAGGGGAGCGGGATGACTTTTACTTTTTCTTGCTGCTTGTTTTACGTGCACTGAGTAAGGTGCGTAATTTCTTGATTTCTTTGGTGGTCAGTGCCGGTTCCGTCTCTTCTGCAAGATGCTGATTATCAATTTCGTGTTCAGTGGCTTTTGCGGCTTTTTTACCTTTCGGCGCAGCACGGTTAAAACTCTCTTCCAGGCGTGCCGCGACTTCTGCACTTAATGAATGTTCCGCGTCGGCAGCGGCGTTTTTGATCAGTTCTTTTA
>NZ_JAFMOS010000474.1 GCF_019049755.1 Rahnella perminowiae | reverse complement strand
CATAAAAACCTTTCACTCCTTTAAAACACCTTTTCTAATTTGCGGCACCTCACATATTACCGGTCAGCATTACTCTTATACTCCCTGCACAAATTGACACAGGGGATTCATAATGAGTACAACTGACGACACCTATTCTGTTACTGCGGGATCTTCCTGCGTTAAACAGCTCTCATTAAAAGAAAAATGGTGGCACATTCTCGATACCTGGAAAATCGGCATTATTCCGTTACCGCTGTTCGCCATGGCGGGGCTACTTATCGCAATAGATTGTCTTGACGGCAAACTGCCGAGCGACATCGTGGTGATGGTCGCCACGTTAGCGTTCTTTGGGTTTGCCTGTGGCGAGTTCGGCAAGCGTCTGCCTTTTATCGGCAAGATGGGCGCTGCGGCGATTTGCGCCACGTTCATTCCTTCCGCGCTGGTCTATTACGGCCTGCTGCCGGATGTCGTGGTGGAGTCCACCACCAAGTTCTACAAAAGCACCAATATTCTGTATCTCTACATCTGCTGCATTATCGTGGGCAGCATCATGAGCATGGATCGCAAAGTGCTGATCCAGGGGTTCATGCGTATTTTCTTCCCAATGTTGTGCGGCGAAGTGGTTGGCATGCTGGTCGGGATGGGGGTCGGTCTGGCGCTGGGCATGGAACCTTTTCAGATTTTCTTCTTCCTGATCTTACCGATCATGGCCGGTGGCGTGGGTGAAGGTGCCATCCCGCTGTCCATTGGTTACGCAACCTTATTACACATGGACCAGGGTGTGGCGCTGGGTCGCATCCTGCCTATCGTGATGCTGGGCAGCCTGACGGCTATCGTTATCTCCGGTTCTCTCAATCAGCTAGGTAAACGCTATCCACACCTCACCGGCGAAGGTCAGCTGATGCCGTCTGCTAAAAATGCCACAACGGAAAGCAACACGCCGACAGTGGCTGGCGGTAAAACCGATGTCACGACCATTGCCTCAGGTGCATTACTGGCCGTTCTGCTTTATATGGTGGGCATGCTGTTACACAAGCTGATTGGTCTTCCTGCACCGGTCGGGATGCTGTTTGCGGCTGTTGGCCTGAAACTGGCGCACGGCGTTTCTCCCCGCCTGCTCGAAGGTTCTCAGGTGGTGTACAAATTCTTCCAGACTTCCGTCACTTACCCGATTTTGTTCGCCGTCGGTGTCGCCATCACACCGTGGAATGAACTGGTTGCCGCATTCACGATTTCTAATCTGCTGGTCATTGTCAGCACTGTTGCAGCGCTGGTCACCACCGGCTTTTTCGTCGGCAAGAAAATTGGCATGCACCCGATTGATGTCGCCATCGTTTCCTGCTGCCAGAGTGGCCAGGGCGGTACCGGTGATGTCGCCATTCTGACTGCCGGTAACCGCATGCAACTGATGCCATTTGCCCAAATAGCCACACGTATTGGCGGGGCCATTAATGTCTCGGTTGCCCTGCTGGTGCTCGGCAACTTCCTCGTCTGATGCCGCGCTAACTCTTTTTTAATTCAGGATATTTTTATGAAACTGGCAAGTTATCTTTATCAGGGGCGCAAGTCCTACGGCATCGCAACCGGGCACGGCATGATCGACCTTGGTCGCCATCTCGGTCAGCGTTATCCGGACCTCAAAGCTCTGCTGGCAGGCAATGCACTGGCACAGGCTCAGGCGCTGGCGACCCTGCCCGCAGATGTGGATATCGACGATCTGACTTTTCTGCCGGTCATCCAGAATCCGGAAAAAATTCTCTGTGTTGGTATGAACTACGCCGAAAAACGCAAAGAATTTGACCAGCATAATCCGGCACCGACATTGTTCGTCCGCTTTGCTGATTCACAAACCGGCCACGCTTCTCCCGTCATCAAACCGAGCCGTTCTGTCGAATTTGATTACGAAGGTGAACTGGCAGTGATTATCGGTTCTGCCGGGGAAAATATTTCCCGCGAAAACGCCCTGGCGCACGTCGCCGGCTACAGCTGCTATATGGACGGTTCCGCCCGCGACTGGCAGCACACCTGGTTTACCGCCGGTAAAAACTGGCCGCAGACCGGTGCGTTCGGGCCGTGGATGACCACGGCCGATGAGATCCCAGACCCGCACACACTGGCAATCCGCACCTGGCTGAACGGTCACATGGTGCAGGACGACAACACCCGCAGCATGATCCACAACGTTGCCGAACTGATTGAGTACATCAGCACCTTTACCTCACTGAGTGCCGGTGACGTGATCATTACCGGTTCGCCAGGTGGGGTAGGTAAAAAGCGCGTACCGCCGCTGTTTATGAAACCCGGCGATCGCATCGAAGTAGAAATTGAAAAGATTGGTCATCTCAGCAATGTGATTGTTGCGGCAGAAACCAAGGTTGCCGCCGGCCGTCAGGTGAGCCATGCCCGGGCGGCTCACTAACCTCTTAAAACCAACTGACCTGGCCGGGCATTCAGCCCGGCGTTTTAAACATTGCGTCGACTTACATCAGACATCAGGAATGCATTATGTTCAGCCGTGACGAACCCGACTTTTATGTCATCTCTGTCAGCCAGCCACCGAAAGGCATGCTGGAGGATATCCGCGCCTTGTTGCAACAAAGCCAGTTAGGTATGGATGACGACATAGAGCAGTTCGTGGTGGCCTGCTCGGGCCGCCGGCTGGTCGGATGCGCAGGTCTGGTCAGCAACATTATCAAATGCGTTGCCGTGGCTGCCGACTGGCGCGGCGAAAACCTCAGCGCCAGATTGCTGGGTGAAGTGGAAAATCTGGCGGTATCTGGCGGAAAATTCCATTTATTTCTGTACACCCGGCCGTCAAATCGGGAGCGCTTTCGTGGCTGCGGGTTTTACCCGCTGGTCCAGTGGGATGACGTCGCCGTGCTGATGGAAAACACACCCGTGGGCATCAGTCAGTACTGCTGCGGTTTACAGCGCCATTATCATCATGGCCAGCGCATCGGTGCGGTGGTGATGAACGCCAACCCGTTCACTCTCGGGCATCGCTTTCTCACCGAACAGGCGGCAGCAACCTGCGACTGGCTGCATGTCTTTGTGGTAAGCGAAGACGTGTCGTATTTCCCGTTTCAGGAACGTCTTGAAATGGTCCGTATGGGGGTCGCGGACCTGCCTAACGTGACGGTGCATGTCGGTTCTGAATACCTAATCTCCCGCGCAACCTTTCCCGGCTATTTCCTCAAGGATGCGGGGCTGGTGAATCAGGCGTGGAGCGTGATGGATTTGCTGATTTTCCGCCAGTACATCGCCCCGGCATTAGGGATTACGCATCGTTTTGTGGGCAGCGAACCTTTCTGTCCGGTGACTCATCAGTACAACTGCGACATGCATGACTGGCTGGAAGCACCTGCCCGCCTGACGTCGCAACCGCTGAAGGTGACTGAGTTGCCCCGCAAACGTCACGCCGGCGGCAGGGCAATTTCGGCATCTGAAGTGCGTGCGCTGCTCCGGACGCATCAGTTACCGCGTATCCGCGACATTGTTCCACCCAGTACTTACGCCCACCTTGAGCAACATTATTCCGCCACTGCGCCCGCGGATCCGGTGCATGGCGATGTTCTTATTATTTCACCCTCACTTTGTTAACAGCAGGAAAAACCCATGAAAATTGTGAAGGAGGCGCTGGCAGGAACGGTTGAATCCAGCGATTTACTGGTAAAAATCGCCCCGGCCAGTGAGCTGAATGTGGTGATCAGCAGTGAAGTCGCCAAACAGTTTGGCGATCAGATCCGCCGTGTCGTGAATGACACCCTGAATACACTCGGTGTTATCGCGGGTCTGGTGATTATTGAAGACAAAGGTGCACTGGATTGCGTCATTCGTGCCCGGGTACAAAGTGCAGTACTGCGTGCGGCACAGGCTGAAGAGATTAACTGGGAGATGTTACGATGAAAAAACTCCGCCGCAGCATGCTGTTCCTGCCGGGGGCCAGTGCCGCCATGTTATCCACGGCATTCATTTATCGCCCTGACTCCATCATGTTTGATCTCGAAGATGCCGTTTCACTGCGTGAGAAAGACACGGCACGCATTTTAGTTTTCCATGCGCTTTCACACCCGATGTATCGCGATATCGAAACCGTAGTGCGTATCAACCCGCTCAGTACACCGTTTGGCCTTAAAGATTTGGAGGCCGTGGTACGGGCGGGTGCGGATGTGGTGCGCTTACCCAAAACCGATACGCCGGACGATATTTTTGAGCTGGAAGCGCATATCGAACGCATCGAGAAGGCCTGCGGGCGCGAAGTCGGTTCCACCAAAGTGATGGCCGCCATCGAATCAGCTATTGGTGTAATCAATGCCGTGGCGATCGCCCGCTGTTCGCCGCGTCTGATCGGCATAGCGCTGGCGGCTTTCGATTATGTGATGGATATGCAAACCGAGCGCGGCGACGGCACCGAACTGTTTTATGCCCGCTGCGCCGTGCTGCACGCGGCACGTGCCGCCGGAATTGACGCCTTCGACGTGGTGTATTCCGACATTAATGATGAGGCCGGTTTCCTGCGTGAAGTGGAGCTGATCCGCAAAATGGGCTTTAACGGCAAATCCCTGATCAACCCGCGACAGATTGAGCTGTTACACAACGCTTACGCGCCGACGCAGGAAGATGTGGACTATGCGCACCGGGTGATTGCCGCCGCAGAAGAAGGCGAGCGCAACGGGCTGGGCGTGATTTCGCTCAATGGCAAGATGATCGATGGCCCGATCATCAACCATGCGCAGGTGGTACTTGAACGCGCCAGCGCATCCGGTATCCGTCGCTAGCCTTTAATTTTGTACAGGAATATCAAGCTAATGAGTCATTTAACTGAAACTTTGCACAGTCTTTATCCGCAGCTCAGACATCTGGTTGCCTTTGACGGTGCGCACCGTAATACGCCATATCTTTCCGATCCTGATGCCCGTCTGCATCGTAAATTATGCGATTCACTGGAACAGGCGATTGCGCGCAGCGGCCTGAAAGATGGCATGACCATTTCCTTCCACCATGCTTTCCGTGAAGGTGATCAGGTTATTAATAATGTCGTCGCCACGCTGGCAAAACTCGGCTTTAAAAACCTCACGCTGGCATCCAGTTCACTGATGACCTGTAATGATGCGCTGATCGAACATATCCGCCACGGTGTCATCACCCAAATCTATACTTCGGGGATGCGTGGCAAACTGGCCGATGCCATTTCTCACGGGCTGATGGACCAACCGGTACAAATCCACTCGCACGGTGGTCGGGTTAAATTATTGCAGGACGGCGAACTGAACATTGATGTCGCATTCCTTGGCGTGCCGTGCAGCGATGAATTCGGCAATGCCAATGGTACACAGGGTAAATCCTGCTGTGGTTCGCTGGGCTACGCCATGGTGGATGCGCAATTCGCCAGAACCGTGGTGCTGCTGGCCGAAGAACTGGTGCCCTTCCCTAATATGCCCGCCAGCCTGGTGCAGGATCAGGTGGATTACATCGTTAAAGTCGATCAGGTCGGTGATCCGGCGAAAATCAGCGTCGGCGCTGCCCGTGTCACCAGTAATCCGCGTGAACTGATGATCGCCCGTACGGCGGCTGAAGTCATTGAATACTCGGGTTATTTCAAACCGGGATTTTCGATGCAAACCGGTTCCGGCGCGGCGGCCACGGCCTGCACCCGTTTCATGGAAGAGAAAATGGAACGCCACCAGATCACCGCCCGTTTTGCCCTCGGAGGCATCACCGGCAGTCTGGTGGATTTGCATGAAAAAGGTCTGATTCAAACGCTGCTGGATACGCAATGTTTCGACGGTCAGGCGGCGGCGTCACTTAGCCGTAACCCGCAGCACATCGAGATATCCACCAACGTTTATGCTAATCCGGGTGCAAAGGCCGCGAGCTGCGACCAGCTGGATATCGTCATTCTGAGCGCGCTGGAAATCGATACCGGTTTTAACGTTAATGTCATCACCGGTTCCGACGGTGTCATGCGTGGCGCGTCCGGCGGTCATTGCGATGTTGCCAGTGCGGCCAATCTGACCATTGTCGTCGCGCCTTTATTGCGCAGCCGAATTCCGACGGTGGTGCGCCGCGTCACCACCCGTGTAACGCCGGGGGAAAGCATCGATGTGCTGGTGACTGACCATGGCATCGCTGTCAACCCGGCACGTCCGGAAATCCGGCAGCGGCTGGAGGAGGCGGGTCTGAAAATCATGGACATCGAGGCGTTGTATCAGCGGGCGATTTCCCTGACCGGCGAACCGAAACCGATTGAATTCACTGACCGCATCGTGGGTGTTATCCGCTATCGCGACGGCAGTGTCATTGACGTGGTTCATCAGGTAAAAGAGGACGCATAAATGACCATCATGACGCCTGCTGATGCAGGCGTCAGCCTTGAGGATTTGCTGGCAGCAAAGGAACTGCGGGCCAAACGGCAAACCCACTGGCTGACTCAATTCTCGCAACCGCTGATTTCACTCACGCTGGTAACGCCGGGGCCGGTGAAAGACTCTGTCGTGTATCGTCAGGTTATGCGTGAGGCATTGCAACGTGCCGAAGTCATGTTGCTGCAACATGGCTGGCCGGTACTGAAACAACAGGTCTTCTGGCTGCCCACCGGTGCGGAAGCGTTCTGGTGCGTGAAACATCCTGCGCCGGAAGTGAAAGCGGCTACGGTTGAACTGGAACAATCACATATCCTCGGGCGTTTATGGGATTTCGATGTGATCTGCCCGCAGGCGGGCATTGTGGGCCGCCGTTCGCTCGACAATGCCAGCCGCCGCTGTCTGATTTGCGATGGCCCCGCCCATGCCTGTGCCCGTTCGCGCCAGCACCCGCTGCCGGAAGTTATCGCCAAAGTGGAGGCACTGATTGATGGCTGGCACCGTATGCTCTGAACATCCTGTCTCTACTGACATTGCCGCACTGGCAGCCGAAGCGTTGCGCCGTGAAGTCTGGCTGACCCCCAAACCGGGGCTGGTGGACAGTGCCAACAACGGCTCGCACAGCGACATGGATTTGCCCCTGTTTCTGCGCAGCATTGATGCCATCACGCCCTGGCTCCATCAGTTTTTTACTCTTGGTCAGCAGGATTTTCTGCAACCCTCACAGGGGATGCTGATGCGCATCCGTCCGACCGGACTGGCCTGTGAGCAGGCGATGTTCGGCGCAACACAGGGGATTAACACCCACAAAGGCGGCATCTTCTCGCTCGGGTTATTGTGCACCGCCGCAGGCAGACTGATCGGACAACGCCGGTTGTTGACCCGCAACCGCTTATGTGCTGAAGTGGCCGCCATGACGCAAGGGTTGGTTGAGCGCGAATTACAACACTGCCGCCAGCCGGTGTCGGCGGGTGAACGGCTGTTTGTGGCACACGGGATGACCGGTGCCCGGGGCGAGGTACAGAGCGGATTCCTCACTTTGCGTCGCCACGTTTTTCCATACTGGTATCAGGAAAGCCATTCTGAACGCCGCAGCCTTAATGCTTTGCTGCGCCTGATGGCCTATAACCCCGACACCAATCTGGTGGCACGCGGCGGCCTCAGCGGATTACATTTCGTACAGGATTATGCCCGCCGGTTACTGAACACAGGCTGGCAGACGGAGGATTTACAGCAGATGGACAACGCCCTGATAGCCCGTCATCTCAGCCCCGGAGGCAGTGCGGATTTGCTGGCAATTGCCATCGTGCTGATGGCTTTCCCACAATGAGCCCGGTGCCTGAAATAACCCGCATGCTGGTTCCCGGATTGCGTGACAGCGAAGCCGGGCACTGGCAAAGCCGCTGGCATGAACAATATCCCCACTGGCTGCGCATAAAGCAGCGCAACTGGGCGCAGGTTGATCTTGAAGGCTGGATTACTGCCATTGACCGTGAGCAGAAAAAGACCCCTTCCCCGCTGCTGCTGATCGGCCACAGTTTTGGTGCGCTCGCAAGCCTGGTGTGGGCGAACCGTCATCCGCAACTCACGGCAGGTGTGATGCTGGTCGCTCCTGCCGAGCCCATGCGGTTCGGGCTCAATGATGACATTCTTCCTGTACCGCTGGCCGTACCGGGGCTGCTGGTCGCCAGCCATACCGATCCGTTGCTGACCTTTACCCGGGCAGAGTTTTGGGCGCAGACGTGGCGCTGCGAACTGGCAGATATCGGGGAGGCCGGACATATCAATGTGGAATCAGGGTTCGGCGACTGGCCGTGGGGGCTGACGAAACTGGAGGTATTTGCCGCGCAACTGGCGGCAAACTTATCGGACTAAATGCGCGACAGGGTGTTCAGTAGTGCATTACTCAACAATGCGGGATTGTGTTTGCGGCGCAGGCCTGGATTTCTGACAGCACAGGAAAATCATGACCAGCAGCGGGATCCAGCCCAGTACAATACCCAACGTGATTTTCATCCACACATAGGTTTCCGGCGAGGCGTACTGCATCAGGATGGTATTCAGCAGGCGCGAAACAATACCTGCCAGATAAACACCGCCAAACCACCAGCCGGAGCGGTTGATGTCGTGCATACGCCGGATCCCGACCGCGAGAAGCGGTAATGCCGTCGCCAGGGCAAACAAAGTATAAGCAACCCCGGCGTAAAAAATGCTGTAAGGATTCCCCGCCAGCGCGAACAGGAATGAAACGCCCATGGTCAGCAAAATAATAATCAGCAAATTACCCAGCGCAAATGTCCAGAACTCCTTGCGGGTCGCGCAGCCACGGAAATCTACATACTTTTTCCAGCCCTGCAAATAACACTGCCATAACGTCATTTCATCACATCCTTTTGCCTGTTCATCTGATATTTCAATGGGTTTTTTAATAGGTAAAGAATTAAAGCGTTTTCTTACTGCCCCCGCAACTGCTGCGCCAGAATATTGAGCTGATCGGCTATCAGGTTGAGATCTTTCTCCTGCTGCCCCGGCGCACGGGTGGAATTACGCACCACCAGCTTCGCAGGCAGAATTTTCGATGACATCGTCTCAGGGTTTTCGGCCAGCAAATGTTCAACCGCCTCTTTGCTCTGCAAATCGAGATCCAGTGAGACGGTGGTCAGTGCCGGATGAAAGAAAGCGCTGTCGTAGGTGTCATCGTATCCGATGATCGACACGTGCTGCGGGATGGCCACATTGTGCTGATGAAGCGCACTGATGACGCCAAGCGCCATCTGGTCATTTCCCACCAGCATGGCGGTGAATTGCGGAGTTTCGCGCAAAATCTGCAACGCGCTGTAATAACCGCTTTTCGCACTCCAGTCGCCGTGAATAACCGTCACCGGCTGGATGCCCTTCTCTGCCAGCGTTTCCTGCCAGCTTTCCAGACGTAAACGGGAAGAGACAGAATCCTCCGGTCCCGCCAGCAAGGCAAATTCGCGGTGCCCTAAATCATGCAGATATTCCACGCTGGCGCGTGAACCGTCAGCCGGATTAAAGCAGACATTAAACACCGGGCTGGTGGGATCGACGTCAAGAAAAAGACACAGGATGTCGCGGTTATTTTCATAAATCCGTCCCGCCTCGGCGCTTTCCAGCGGAATGTTGATGATGACACGCTCAACACGTTGTGATTTCAGTTCATTAATCGAGTCCTGAATGCTCTGGTTGACGTCTCCGTCAATCATTGAAATCAGTACCTGATACCCGGCCTGATGCGCATATTTCTTCACTGACGCGGCAATTTGCGAAGGCGCGTGTAGCGCCAGTGACGTCGTGACAAGTCCGATGGTAAAACTCTGCTTCCCCACCAGTTGCTGTGCCAGCCGGTTCGGCACATAGCGCAAAACTTCAATGGCCTGTTCAACTTTCAGACGCGTGGCATCTGAGACATTGGCCGATTTGTTTAACACCCGCGAAACCGTCTGATACGAAACACCGGCATAGCGGGCAACATCCTCTAATGTCGAACTTTTTGATTTCATTCTTTCCCCAGACCGCAACCCGTGATTTTGCTCAATCCTATGATAATCGAGCCAACGTACGGGATCTCATTTAAAAGTTCAATCCGGGTGACCGGCAATGCATAAGTTATACGTTAACATTGAATATATTCGTGATTTATATCACTCACGATTTATCAATAATCCATAACTTGTAGACATATATCACATTTCACAATATGTAAAATTGATCATTATTGTTTCTGGGTATCTTATAGATTCCGTAAATGTGAACGTCATACAATCATAAGGAAAAAAAATGAAACACAACTTACGCACTCTGGCTGTGGCGGTTTCCCTCGCCATCACAGCGGGCCCTGCCGTGGCAAATGATATTGATTTTCATGGATATCTGCGTTCGGGCGTGGGGGTTTCTGGCGGTGGCAGTCTGGAACAATTCCAGAAAAACAAAGTCGGGCGTCTGGGCAACGAAGATGACACCTACGGCGAAATTGAACTGGGCAGCGAAGTTTACAAGAAAGATGACGTGAGTTTTTACGTCGACTCCATGGTCAGTATGGTGTCTGACGGCTCTAATGATGATGAAAACACCTTAAATGACGATGCACAGTTCGGCCTGCGCCAGTTGAATCTGCAAATCAAAGGGCTGGTCCCCTGGGATAAAGATGCCGTGATCTGGGGCGGTAAACGTTATTACCAGCGTCACGATTTACACATCATCGATACCAAATACTGGAACATTTCCGGTGCCGGTGCCGGTATTGAAAATCTTAAAATGGGCGAAGGCGCGCTTTCTCTGGCGTGGATCCGTGGCGATGCCAATGACGTAGATTACCGCGTGGACGGTAATAATGATGTGAACATCAACTACATCGACGTGCGTTATGCCGGAATTAAACCCTGGAGCGGTGCGTGGATGGAAATCGGTGCCGACTACGCCATGCCAAATCTGTCGCATGACCAGAAAGAGTACGGCGGCCTGTATGATGCGGATAACGGCGTGATGCTGACCGGTGAAATCAGCCAGGACATGTGGGGCGGCTATAACAAACTGGTATTGCAGTACGCGAATAAAGGTCTGGCGCAGAACATGATTTCACAGGGCGGCGGCTGGTACGATATGTGGAACTATACCAATGATGCCACCGGTTATCGCGGCATCATCACCGGTCTTATCCCGATCACCAGTAAGTTCAGCCTTAACCATGTGCTGACCTACGGCCACGCAGAAAACATCACTGATTACACCGATACGACTGAACTGGTTTCTCTGGTGGGACGTGCGCAATATCAGTGGACTGATTATGTACGCACCATCGGTGAAGTTGGTACGTTCTACCAGAAAGATGATTACAAGACCGGGGCGAGTTACAAACAAGGCGGTCAAAAATATACGCTGGCGATGGGGCTGGCAGCCGGGCCGGAGTTTATGTCACGTCCTGAACTGCGTGTGTTCGCGTCTTATCTGAATGATTCGGAGCATGGCGATACGTTTGATGATCATACCAAAGCGGATACGTGGAACTTTGGTGTTCAGGTCGAAGCCTGGTGGTGATTTTTTTCTTCCTTGAAGCTGCAACTGCGTTAGCTACGTTTGCTCACCCGAATCACTGACATAAGTCAGCTCATCGGGACTCGCTGTCTTGCTGCAACTCCAATGGATTTGAAAAAACAGGTGTTAATTATTAAAAAAATATCCTCATTGTAATAAAGCGACAGACAAAACTTAATTTCTCTTGTAGGGGATCGTTACGTTTTTTCTCCGCACAGCAGCATCATTATTATCATTTATAGAAAGCAGAAATAATAAAGGCAGCCTTGTGTCGGGC
>NZ_JAFMOS010000475.1 GCF_019049755.1 Rahnella perminowiae | reverse complement strand
AACTTGTCAGGTGCAATTGCATCCTCATTGGTAATTGTTAGAACATTGCCATTAGTAAATAATGAATATGTTAATCTTTATTTTAATACTCCTGTTTCTTATAGATACATAAAAAAATATGATAATGGAACAGCACAACCAAATCTTGCTGCAACTGATTTAGAACGTTTTCTTGTACCTCTTGCCTCTTTGTCTGAACAGAAGCGAATTATCGCCAAAATAAACGAATTAATGTCCCTCTGCGACCAACTTGAACAACAATCTCTAACCAGTCTGGACGTGCATCAGCAACTGGTGGAAACCCTGCTGGCAACGCTTACCGCCAGCCAAAATGCCGAAGAACTCGCCGAGAACTGGGCGCGAATCAGCCAGCATTTCGACACGCTGTTTACCACTGAAGCCAGTATCGACGCACTGAAGCAAACCATTTTGCAACTGGCAGTGATGGGTAAACTGGTGCCGCAAGACCCGAACGATGAACCTGCTTCTGAACTGCTTAAACGTATTGAGCAGGAAAAAGCGCAACTGGTGAAAGAAGGGAAAATTAAAAAACAAAAACCTTTGCCGCCGATTAGTGAAGAGGAAAAACCGTTTGAGTTGCCAGTGGGGTGGGAATGGTGCCGGTTTGAAGATATTGTCGATATACAAAGTGGCATTACCAAAGGGCGAAAATTGCAGGGCAGGAAATTAGTCACAGTTCCATATCTTAGTGTTGCAAATGTCCAACGTGGTTATATTGACCTCAGCGTTGTAAAAACCACAGAAATCCCGCTTGAAGAAATGGAAAAATACAAAGTTTACAACAGTGACCTATTAATTACTGAAGGTGGGGATTGGGATAAAGTTGGTCGAACAGCGATTTGGATTGAAAATGACATGTCATATATGGCACACCAAAACCATGTGTTTAAAGCTCGTAAAATCTTGCCAGAACAGGATGTAGTTTGGCTTTCAAATTTTCTCAATGGCCCATTTGCTAGAGAGTATTTTTCAGGCTCAAGCAAACAAACGACTAATCTTGCCTCAATCAATAAAACTCAATTAAGAGGTTGTTTGATCGCCGTCCCTCCTAAAGAAGAAAAAGAAAGGATTGTTGCCAAATTCAATGACCTATTACTTATCAGTGACACTCTCAAGTCTCGCCTGCAATCTGCTCAGCAAACCCAGCTCCATCTGGCGGATGCACTCACTGACGCAGCATTAAACTAAGGAACAGACGATGCCGGTTCATCATGCTATCTGGCGGGTGGGGGATAACCCTCAGCCGCTGACCATCAGCAAACTTTCTAGCGAGCAGTTGCTGGAGAAGATGATCTTAAATGATCCTACCATCCTCTCTGACCAGTGGATGATTATCGGGCATCAGGAAAATACGCTCGATAAAGGGCGTATAGATCTGCTGGCGATTGCGCCGGATGCCTCGCTGATATTAATTGAGCTTAAACGCGACCGTACACCGCGTGAAGTGGTGGCGCAGGCGCTGGATTACGCTTCGTGGGTGGATGATTTAACCGCAGACCGTCTCTCACAGATTTATGAGAAATTTTCCGGTGGCGGCAATCTGGGTGACGCGTTTAAGCAACGTTTCAATACCGAGCTGGAAGAAGAGTCCATCAACCAGTCGCACCAAATCATCATTGTGGCTGCCGAGCTGGATCCGTCGACTGAACGCATCGTGGACTATCTCAGTAAGAAGGGTATCTCTATAAACGTTCTGTTCTTCAAAGTATTCCAGCACGGCGACGAACAGTTTTTAAGCCGTGCCTGGCTTATCGATCCGAGCGAGACACAAACTAACGCCGTACAAGCGACCGCAGGGGCCAGTGCCAAAACCAAGGAGCCGTGGAACGGTGAGTTCTATGTCTCGTTTGGCGACCCAAGCAGCCGTAACTGGGAAGAGGCCCGCCGCTATGGGTTTATCAGCGCGGGTGGCGGAAGCTGGTACAGCCAGACCTTAAAACAGCTTCAGCCTGGTGATCGTGTTTGGGTAAAGATCCCGGCAACGGGTTATGTCGGCGTCGGCATAGTGCAGAGCGCCGTTGAACCTGCCAGCAGTTTTACGCTCAACACTGAAGACGGCGAAAAACTCGCGATGGACGTGCTGAAGCATGGCGAACTGTATCGCCAGAACGCGGATGATCCCGATAAATCAGAGTATTTTGTGCCGGTGAAATGGCTTGAAACCCGCAGCGAACATGAAGCTGTGAATGAGGTTGGATTCTTCGGTAACCAAAACACCGTCTGCAAACCCACTACGCCAAAATGGCGACATACGGTTGAAAAATTGATGCGTCATTTCAAAAGCTGGGATGTTCCAATGTAAAATCCCAGACTGATAAGAGGCCTGAAAAGGCCTTTTGTCATCTCTTCACCGGATGGAATCTTATTGAGATGAGTTAGGGAGAGTCGCGCCCCTCTATCTTTACGCTGGCCCAACCCCGTGCGGGACCCCGGATGCTTACCAGCGGTTCCCTGTTAGAACAGCTAGTTAGTCTGCACCATGCGTCATTAATACGCTTGAGTAGTGGGCGCTGATCAATTTATACTCGCCTTAAAGCCACACTAAATATATGGATGTTGCGCGTTGCGTTTATCAAAAAATGGACTGGATAACATTGAACCCACAGCTGAGGGCATTGATATCCTGATGCAGGATACCTGGCTGCTAGCCCTTGCCATCAGAAACGGTAAGCCTCCGGTGGTTGACGACGGTTTGTATCAGCATTGCCTTGGTATGATCCAGCAGGTACAGGATAAACTAGTCTCTTCCAGTGCCTCTGACTGGCTCGCCGAAGAAATCAAATTCGCCCACTGTGTATTTGTGGATGAAGCAATAATGTCCCAACCGGATACGGATGTGTCCACCTGGTGGAACCGTACGCCGCTGCAGGGCCATTTTCTCGATCACCTCCATGGTGGCGATCTCTTCTATGAACACATCAAAAAGCTGTTGCGTGAGCCTGCTCCCTCCCTTGTATTAGTCACCTGTTATTACCGCATGCTGTTATTGGGGTACCGAGGGAAATACCGCGTAGAAGATCATCCCGAACGCCAGGCGCTGATGAACCAGCTCTGTGAATGCCTTCCTGCCCCTGAGGGCAAAATCAATAACTCCGTTTTTATCCGACGTTCCCGACCTGATATCCGTTTTTGGCGGCGCTCACCGTGGATAATGCGGGGAGTAGCATTGCTTTTAATAGCAGCTGTCACCTGCGGCGCGAGCGTTCATCTGCATTACTTACTCGGACAGTGGTACACACGGGGCTGAAACACCGATAACCAGGGAGAGGGTCAGACATGAGTGAAAATAATTTTAGTCTTCCGGGCGGAAAGATTCCGGTTTATAACCACTATCAACTAAGCGTGGCGGAACTGCACAAGCTGCGTCCTGATATTCAGCTGTCGGTGTTGCGTTTCAGCGGCGAGGAAGCCCTCAGTACGCCGTGGCGTTACACCATTGAACTGACCAGTGCGACCCCGGACATTCCGGCTGACATTCTGATAAATACCACTGCACAGTTTCTTTTGTACCCGGATGGTCAGCCCTGGCAGACCGTTACCCCTCGCGTACTGCGTGGCGTTATTACTTCTTTTCAACAGTGCGAAAGTTCCGCCGATATCACCCGCTATGTCGTGGTGCTGGAGCCGAAGCTCGCACTGCTGCAAAACAGCCTGACCTATGCGGTTTATCAGAATATAAGTGTTATTGGTGCCGTAGAAGATATTCTCAAACGCTGGGAATTCTCCAGCCTCGATTATCGCTACCAGCTCAGCACACAATACCCGGTACGCGACTTTTATATCTCCTATGCAGAAAGCGATTTGGCCTTCATTCAGCGTCATCTGGCGCGTGTCGGCGTATTCTATTACTTTGCCTGGGACGCGGAAAATCACCGTGACGTGCTGGTACTCGGTGACTCTGGCTATGCCTTTATAGACGGTCCGTCTATTGCGTTCCGCAACCCGTCAGGTTTGTTTGACGGTGGCCTTGAATCCCTGTGGGGTATCTCGGTAAATCGCCATTCGGTAGCAGGACAGAGCCGCGTCAACGATGAATATTACCGCCAGGCACAAAACGACATGCAGGCGAATGCCGACACCGACCTCGATAAACCTGCACTGACCGGTGAGCTCTACCGCTACGGTGAGCACTATCTGGAACAGGGTAAAGAAGCCAGAGAACAGCCGGAAGAAGGCCGCTGGTTTGTCAAACGTCGCCGCGAGCGCCTTATCAGCGAACAGGTGATTTTTGACGGCAAATCGAACGGCATGGATATTCGTCCGGGAATGATCATCAATCCTGAGGGTAAATCCTGGGAAGATGCTCCTTATGGCTTGATAGTGGTCTCCACATCGTCATCTCGGGTATCCCGTGATACGGCCTATACCATCAGCTTTACTGCCATCCCTAACCGCCAGCACATTTCATATCGTCCGCCGCTGCTGGAACGCCCCACCATTGCCGGTACGCTGCTGGCACGCGTCACCAGCCCGGTCGAAAACGCGCAATATGCTGAGCTTGATGAAACAGGCCGCTACCGCGTTCGCTTCCAGTTTGACCTGAACACTGCCTGGCAACCTGGCTTTGAAAGTGTCCCGGTACGCCTTGCCAAACCTTACGCAGGTAATGTCTACGGCTGGCACTTCCCGCTTATTTCGGGAACCCAGGTGATGATTGCCTTCACCAACGGCGACCCGGACCGGCCTTATATTCTCTGTGCCATGCACGACTCCCGCCATGAAGACCACGTCAATCTCTATAACTATCAACGTAATGTGCTCAGAACTCCTTCAAATAACAAACTGAGATTTGAGGATAAGAGAGGTTATGAGCACGTAAAATTATCGACTGAATTCGGCGGCAAGAGCCAGCTGTCACTCGGCCATATCGTGGACAGCTCGCGCAACAAGCGCGGTGAAGGGTTTGAACTGCGTACCGACAGCACGGGTACGCTGCGCGCCGGTAAAGGGCTTTACCTGACCGCAGATGCCCAGGCTACCGCCACCGGCCGGGTGCTGGACATGACTCCGGCCATCAGCCTGGTTAAAGGTGCCGTGAGCCAGATAGATGAATGGCGCACCATCACCCAGTCACACAACAATCTTCAACCTGATGCCACCCACCTCAAAGCTTATCTTGCCGCTGCCGACCAGCTGAAATCCCCGGCGATGTTGCTCAGCGCACCAGACGGTATCGGGGTGGTCAGCCCGCAGTCCATCTTACTGAACACCGGAAAAACGCTACACCTGCAAAGCCAGGATGAAACCAGCATTGCCAGCGGCCAGCGTATCTCAGTAAACGCCAGCCAGGCTATTTCGATGCTGGCACAGCAGGAAGGGATGCGGCTGGTGTCCGGTAAAGGGCCACTCACCGTCGAATCACACGGCGACATTATGGCACTCACGGGCCTGAAAGATGTCACCGTGCAGTCCACCCAGGGTCAGCTTCACCTCTCGGCGAAGAACGGCATTGTGCTGGGGTGCGGTGGCGGAACCATCAGCATTTCACCGCAGGGTGATATCAGCATTCATACCCCGGTAAAATGAGCCTGAAAGGGCAGCACGTGTGGGATGCGCCAGCCAGTGTCGATACGCCACTGCCAGAACTGCCAAAATCGGTGTGTAAAGACTGCCTGAAACGGGCGCAGGAAGAAGCGGCGGCCTTCGCACCGCGTGGATAAGGATATGGACATGACGACCGATACCGGCACGGCGTGGATAAAGCAGGCCGAAGCACTCTGTACCGCAACCGGACAGGACTACGTTGATGTTCTGGTGGACCAGGCCGGAACCGAACAGCCCCTGCAGAATGCGCTGCGCCAGCTTTCACCGGCTATACGCTGGTTCGCGCTGTTTGAGGACACGCCCGAAGCCGGAACAACTGAATACTCACCGATACTGATGCGGCTGCATTTCCCCGTCAGTAACCACCGTGGCTGGCTTGAGCAACTGGTCGAGCATTTCGCAGGTACGCCACGGTTGACACTGCTGATTTCACCGCTGAGCTTTGACCTGCTAAGCCGCCACCTTCAGGCGTTATCGCAGGTTCACTGGGAAGAACAGACCGGGCTGCTGCGTTACTACGACAACCGTATATTTGCGCCGCTGTTCGAGCACGTTTTGACGCCAGAGCAACAGGCTGCGTTTACGGATATCGCCCTGTTCTGGAGTTGGCGAAATCGTGATGGTGACCCCGCCTGGAAAGCGGGTGCCTGGATACCTGAGCGCGCGCTTGCCGATGAGCCTGAAATGAGTCGGGTGGATGATGCGCAGGTAGAGATGATGGGGTGCATCAGTGATGCAGAAGCACTCAGGAAGGAACTGCCAGCCCCGAACATGACGCGGGAAGCGCACTTTGCCCACTGTATGGCGATAGCTTTGCAGGCAAATGAAGCCGGTTATCTCGGCAGTTTGCTGGATTTTAAGGAATAACGGGAGAGTGAAGATGAAGAAAAAAGCATGCTTTATCAATGGACTGATAGTCGCAGTGGCGATATTGCTCTCTGGTTGCTCACATGCCGGTGATGAGGGTTATACCGCTGGCGACCTACGAGGTTTCAATCACATGACAAATAGTGGGGTTAACTCGTTTTCTGTTAATGGCTATGGTGGAACACTAACCGGTAATTCGTGTTGCATCATGCTTCCCGATGAATGGAAACCCGGATTGAAAGCACATATTGAGTGGGAAGTTGATCCTCATACAGCACCACCATTCCCTGGATATAAAGATAGGGAAAAATTTAACGCATGGAAAAGTGTTCTGGAAAGCAGCTTTCAGAAACACAGTGTTGTTGTTGATATTCCACAATATGGCAAAGAACGTTGTGGTTTAACGGTGCACTTCTTGCCCTGTGATCAGGTAAAAGTAACAACAGTTTGCTCAGGATACGGTACACCGAATTACCCAATCAAAGAGCCTCTTAACATGAAGGAGCCTGCGTCATGTCCGGTTTAAGATTTGTTTTTCTGATGTTTGTTTTTTTTGTGTCTGGTTGCTCACATGCCAGTGATGAGGGTTATACCGCTGGCGATTTGCGCGCTGTTAACCATGTTGATGGTATTGGAGTCAATGGTTTTTCTGTGAATGGATACCATGTACCAGGACTTGGCGGTGGTTACTGCTGCATTCAACTACCGGACAAATGGAAACCCGGATTGAAAGCGCACATTGAATGGGAAACCGATCCTGAACCCTATGCACATTTGCCGCCTTTGGGTACTGACGAATATCGGAAGGCATATGCGCTTCATAAAGCAAATTATCGGCAACACAGCATTATTGTTGATATCCCACAATACGGCAAAGAACGCTGTGGTTTAACCGTGCATTTCTTACCTTGTGATCGGATTAAAGTCACCACTTCCTGTTTTGGCTACGGCACCCCTGATTACCCGATTAAAGAACCTCGCCATATGAAGGAGCCAGCATCATGTCCGGCTTAAGATTTGTTTTTCTGATGTTTATTTTTTTTGTGTCTGGTTGTTCTCATGCTGGTGATGATGGTTATACCTCCGGGGATATTGGTGGGGTTAACCATACCTCATCAGCCATTAACTACGTCAAAGTAAACGGCTATGGCGGTCCTAATATCAGTCCATTTGGCGATGGAGGGGGGTACTGCTGCGTTCAACTGCCTGAGCAATGGAAACCTGGATTAAAAGCCCGAATCGAGTGGGAAGTTGACCCTCATACGGCACCGGCATTTCCAGGCTATAAAGACTGGGATAATTACCTGATTTGGGAAAAGAAGCTGAAAGAGAGCTTTCAGAAGCACAGTACTATTGTTGATATCCCCCAATACGGCAAAGAACGCTGTGGTTTAACCGTGCATTTCCTGCCTTGTGATCAGGTCAAAGTCACCACATCTTGTTTCGGTTTTGGCACTCCTGACTATCCGATTAAAGAACCTCGCCATATGAAGGAGCCTTCCTCATGTCCAGTGAAATGACTTTAGCCAATCCGTGTTGGGCACCACCGTTATTCCCCGAAGGCGGGCGTTTACCGTTGAGTGAACAGCAGGTTAACAGCAACTATAAAAAGCAAATACAGGAAGAGCAAGAGTATAAAACCCGGTTAGGGGCGCAAACGGGGCGAAGAACGGGTTTTGTCTGTTGCCAAAGCGTGCATATCAGCCTGTTCTTTGATGGTACAGGCAACAATGAATATCACGATACAAACAGTGATCCCACACACCCTACCAATGTTGCTAAATTATTTCATGCCAGTATTGAAGGTCATGACAAAGGTTACTTTCGCTATTACATTCCAGGCGTGGGCACACCTTTCCCTAAAATTGGCGAAATGGATTACAGCAACGATGGTCTGGCTTTTGCCGCTGGCGGAGAAGATCGCATTAACTGGGCGTTATTAAGGTTGGTCGATGCCCTAAGTCAGACGATCACTAAAGGTGCTAAGCGGCTTGACGATGATGTTGCCAAAGGAATGTTACCCGATATGCGTGCTCATGCGCCTTTCTCGGGTGAAGTGAATCGTCGCAACGCCATTAATCCCTTATTAAAGGCACTGGAAAGTCAGGTTAAACAAAGGCAGCAGCCCCATTTGCTGGGGGTAAAGCTGTTCATTTATGGTTTTTCACGTGGAGCCGCTGAAGCCAGAACCTTTATCAACTGGCTGACGCAATTGCCAGCACCCAATAAATCTGGGGGATATCAACCACTCACTCTGGCCGGATTGCCTGTCAGTATTGAATTTGCTGGCCTGCTGGATACCGTAGCCTCAGTCGGTGCTGCACACGTGCTGCCCGGAGCCGCAGGTCATATGGGCTGGGCGGATAATTCTCAACCGCTGCCTGATGAAACTAAATTCCCCGGATTGATTAAATGCTGTCGTCATTTTGTTGCGGCGCACGAACAGCGCCTGTGTTTCCCGCTGGATTCAATTCGCCGGGCTGAAGATGGTAGTTATCCTTCTTATTCTAACGAAGTTATTTATCCCGGTATGCATTCTGATGTTGGCGGCGGCTATCCACCGGGCGATCAGGGAAAATCTCTCGATAACTCCGGTAAACTGCTGTCACAAATTGTTCTTCACGATATGTACGCGGCAGCGTTTGAGGCTGGCGCGCCCCTGACGGTGCTGCCTGAATGCGTCACGGAGTATATAAAAGATAAATCCCCCTCACGTGTAATGTCTGGTAATTCAGTTACTGAGTTTGCAATTGCTCCTGTAGTCACCAAACGCTTCAATATCTGGCGACAAACCTTACTTAACACTACCTTGCAGGGCACTGAAGAAACCGCAGAGAGCCAGAGTGGCTATCGCGCATATCAACTTTCTCAAACCCTTGAAAGCGCCGTTATCGATCAGGTGGGTTGGATCACCGCCTGGCGCATTGGTCGCTATGCCCATGGCAGCATGCTTTCCCAGGACAAGACGTTTGCCCGGAGTTTCTTCAATCAGGCCCCACAGCTAAATACTCAACAGTTGAAAGACGAAAAAGACAAACATGACGCTGAGGTAAAGGCGCTATCTACGCGTCGTGCCGAGGCGAAAAAGAAACGCCAGCCGCTCGATGAAAGCTTACAGGGCAAACCCGATCTCGACCCCACCAACGCGCAGTACCAGTTGCGCGAAGCTGCCCGTGAGTTTCAGCACGACTATAAAGAGTGGGGGCGCGATATTAATGGCGACTGGTGGGGAAAAACCAAACAGATTGCGCTTGATGTTATTCCCAAGCATGCCGTGTTTCTGATTAACGGTGATGATGACCAGGCCGAATATCAAGAGATGAAAGCGGACGGCGACAGGCTTTATCCGCAGTTATTTATTGACAGTCTGGGGACCGGTATCCGCACCCAACCCCGCGCTGAACTGCTGGCATTCTACGATGAGCAGATCCACGACTCCCGCGCCTGGTTTATGCAAAGCGCACTCGGTGGACGTGAGCCCTGGGGCGGCTACTTCCGCTATCGCATGATTTACTGTGGCAATAAGGCTAACAAAAAGCTGCAGCTGATTTCGGTGGAAGGCAAGGTGGTGGGCGCTTCGCCAACCTCCAACAATGTTATCTATCTGGTGGAGCCGAAAACGGCGTATGCGCCTGAAGTCCATAAAGTCAAAGACCTGGCAAACGGCGTCACACAAAAACTCACCGCCGACGTGCAGTCTCTGCCGGGTACGGAGCCGGGCCTTACGGTGGCTCAAAATCGCTCTGCCACCATCAGCAGCAACCATCAGGCCATGATGTCATCGTCGCTGGAGATGCTCAAAGCCTCCGGGGCCAATATCGTATGAGCCTGCAAAAACTCATCCGCGTGGGCGATACGCTGAAGCCCTACGGCGGTGAAGTGCTCAGCGGCAGCTATAGCGCCTTTGGTAAGGCGGTGGCCTGCGTTGACGATAAGGTCAAATGTAACCAGCACGGCATGACCACCATTGCGCAGGGCACCACCGGCAGCATCATGAACGGTAAGGCACTGGCGCTCGACGGGCATAAATGCGCCTGTGGTTGTACGCTGGTCAGCTCCCTGTCGCATATGGACGTGCGCGGATGAATCACCCGCCGCGTTATCCTGACTACGCCGATATTCACCGCGCCCGCTGGCGGCGCTGGTGGGTGGCACTCCCGGTCATTCTTTTTCTGTCGGCAATGGCGACCATGCTGCTGTGGCCTGAAGGCAAACCCACGCGCACGCCGTCATTCTGGTTCTGGAGTCTGGTACTTCCATTGTTGCTGTGGCTGATTGCCGTGGCCGGACGCTGGCTGGTCTGGCTGGTGGCGCTGTACAACCGCAATACCTATCAGGTAACGATAGCCGAGTCCCTTGATGCCTGGTGGCAATATCGCTCCCGCACATTACCCGTCGAACACGTCCTGCTGGTCACGCCGCTCGGCGATGAAGATGCCGACCACGAGCCTTTGCTCTCGTCTTCATTACCCCCTACGCCGTTACAGAGTACTGACGCTTCGGGTAGTGCGCTGCTGCGTTGCTCACAGGTGCTGGGGATGCAGAGCCGTTCTGTACTGCTGGCCCGTTATCTCGCCCGCCGTTTGCTGACGCAGTTTCGCCAGAATGATGAAGCCCGGCCTGTACAGGTATTTTGCTGGCTGGGTGACGACGACAGCCTGGCGGCTTTTACGCAAGCGCTGGAGTCAGAAGGCATCCGCCTGCCGGAGGATGTTATACGCCTTTTCGACGCTCGCCAGTTGGACAGCGTTATCGATGCCACGCCGCACGATGAACAGGCGCTGATGCTGTGCGCCGGATGCGGTGAAGGCGAAGCGGATAACGGCTCTGTCGCAGGCGAAGGTGCATTTGCCTGGCTGTGCGGTCATCAGGCGCTGGCACTTATGTACCGCGCTGAAATCCTGAACCCCGATGCGGGTGAGACCCCGCAACAGCTGGTCGGGCAATTTTCTCGCTACGCCCACCTGAACGCCGCCCCTGAACGCGTGATTGCCGCTGATAAAACGGCGATGGATACCTTGTTACCTTCCGGCTGGTCTGCGGTTGACCACGTGCTGACGCCGTGGCTGGGTCATGCCGGTGCGGTGACCCCTTTTATTGTGCTTTCCCTTGCTGCACTGTCCGCCCGTATGACCCGCTCCCCGTATGTGATCCATTCATAATCAGGAATAACCGGCTTCATGTTGGTTGTGTATTCTGGCAACCGGCAGACTTCTCAGCAAATTCTGACGGGGTCATCCAGCCCAGCGCAGAATGG
>NZ_JAFMOS010000476.1 GCF_019049755.1 Rahnella perminowiae | reverse complement strand
GAAAAAAGCCAAGAAAGCTTCTGCTTAACAATGGACTTCGTAGAATAAACCCGCCGAGAGCGGGTTTTTTTATTTCCCCTTCATACTTCAGCCCACAGAGGCGTTGTCTGCCAGGGCGAGCACAAAAGCATATTCCAGCGCGATATCTTCGTAAGCTTTGAATCGTCCGGATTTCCCGCCGTGGCCGGAATCCATATCGGTATGCATTAACAACAGGTTATCGTCGGTTTTGAGCTCGCGTAATTTTGCTACCCATTTTGCTGGCTCCCAGTATTGTACCTGCGAATCATGCAAGCCGGTGGTGACCAGCATATGCGGATAGGCCTGTGCGCGAACCTGATCATACGGGCTGTATTGCAGCATATAATCATAATATGCTTTGTCGTTCGGGTTGCCCCACTCGTCATATTCACCGGTGGTCAGGGGAATGGATTCATCAAGCATGGTGGTCACCACGTCAACGAACGGCACCTGCGCTACAATGCCGTGATACAACTCTGGCGCCTGATTAACGATCCCCCCCATCAGCAATCCACCCGCACTGCCGCCCATGGCGTAAACCTGTCCGGCGTCACCGTAGCCTTCCGCGACCAGTTCTTTGGTCACATCAATGAAGTCATGGAATGTGTTAAGTTTATTGAACAGCTTGCCATCGTCATACCATTGCTGGCCCAGTTCTGCGCCACCGCGGATGTGCGCCAGTGCGAAAACAAATCCTCTGTCGAGTAAACTCAGGCGGCTCCCGCTGAAAGCCGGATCCATACTGCTGCCATAGGATCCGTAACCGTAAACCAGTAACGGGTTTTCATTCGGCTTGAACAGTTCACGGCGATACACCAGTGACACCGGGACTTTCACTCCGTCACGGGCCGTAACCCAGACACGTTCGCTACGATAATTTGCCGCATCAAAATCTTTCACTTCCTGCTGCTTGAGCAACGTACGGTCATGCGTATCCAGATCGAGTTCAAACAGTGAGCTCGGCATAGTCATTGAAGAGTAACCATAGCGCAGCAATGCGGTGTCCGGATCGGGGTTATACGCCAGCCAGGTGGTATAGGTCGGATCGTCAAATGCCAGCGATTTTTCTTCCCCTGTTTTCCAGTGAATCTGACGCAACTGCGTCAGTCCCTGATGGCGTTCTTCCACCACCAGCCAGTCACGGAACAGGCTGAAGCCTTCAAGCATCACTTCGATACGCGGCGCAATCAGCGTTTGCCAGCGGGCTTCGACACCGTCTTCGCTTTTATATAAGCCGAAGTTTTTGCCATCTTTATTAGAGCGGATGTAAAAATGCCCGAGGTAATGATCGAGAGCATATTCATGATCTTTACGGCGCGAGAGGAATACCTGTGGTTTAGCCTGCGGATCATCGGCATCGAGCAGCAGTATCTCTGAGGTTGTGGTGCTGTCCAGATGGATCAGGATATATTTTTCTGACGTGGTTTTATCCAGTCCGACGTAAAACGTATCGTCTTTTTCTTCATATACCAGCTTGTCAGTTTTCGGATCGGTGCCGATCACGTGCCGGTAAACCTGATACGGCAACAGGGTTTTCTTATGTTTGCGGACGTAATACAGCGTTTGTGAATCGTTCGCCCACTCACTGCTGCCGGAGGTGTTTTTCAGCAGATCCTCCGTCCAGGTTTCATCATCGAGCTTTTTGATGCGGATGTCATACTGGCGGCGGGAAAGAAAATCTTCCGCCACCGCCATCAGCTGATTATCAGGGCTGATATCGAGACCGCCCAGCGTGTAAAACTCGCTGTCTTTGGCCCGCTCATTACCATCGATCAGCGTGCTCCAATTTTCATATTCTGCTGCAGGCTGGCGCAGATAAATGGCGTATTCGTTGCCCGGCTCATAACGGGTCTGATAGCGGTAACCATGTTTGACGTAGGGAACGGAATGATCCTGTTGCGCGATGCGTGCAACCATTTCGCCGTACAGGGTTTCGCGCAATGCCTGATGCGGTTGCATGGCCAGCCCGGTAAATTCGTTTTCGGCCGTCAGATAAGCCAGAACCTGAGGATCGGCGCGGTCATCATCACGCAGCCAGTAATAATTATCGACACGGTCATCGCCGTGGACGCTCAAAATTTGCGGGCGTTTTTCAGCCTTTGGAGGTGTCATCATCTCGGGATCTCTTTGTCCTCTTTGTGGTGTGATAAGAGTGACAGGTTTAGACGGGGAAACCAAGAGACGTCGATGCAGGGGAAATAATGCGTCCGCGAAGAAATCACGGACGCAATCAGAGCCTTAATACCGGCTATAACGGCGCGCTATAGCTGATTTCGCCTATCTGGCAGTTAAGGGTTACCTGGTAGGTTTTATCTGTGTGATCACCGCGCACGGTTAACGGGACATTCCATTTTGCATTACTGCCGCTGATGCTGTCAGTCACCACCCAGGCCACCGGCGTGGACGTCCCAAGCGCTTTTTTATCTGCATCCCAGCGCGGGATACGGTTTTGCAGGAAATCACGTTTAACCAGAGCAGCCACATCCTCTTTGGTTGCCGTGGAACAAGGCGTTACGGTTGCCGTTCTCACTTCAGGCTCATCAGCCTGCGCAATCTGGCTCAGCCCGCTCATGCCTGCCGCTGCGACCACAACGCCCAAGATTATCTTTTTCATCGTTCGTCTTCCCAGTCTTTGTCGTTCATTCAGTTGACCCTGCCGGACAATATCCCTACATAACGCATGGTCATAATGTGCGTTAGTTAATATAATCCTCAACAAGGCAATAACACAACATTAACAATAAGACGCCCGACATAAAGCGAAAAGAAACGCTGTTAACGCAAGATAATGGCTTTGCAGTTTTTGCCTTTGATCTTCCCTTCCTGCAAACGTTGCAACGCCTTCTTCGCGCTCTTCTGACGAATCGCAACGTAAGCGTGAACTGGGAACATATCAATTTTTCCTACTTCAGCGGCGGTCAGCCCGGCATCACCGGTCAGCGCGCCCAAAATATCACCGGGGCGGATTTTGGCTTTACGGCCACCGTCAATGCATAACGTTGCCATTTCAGGATCAAGCGCCACCGGGGCCGCGGCCAGGGCCTGAGCGGCTGGCTGCCAGGTAAAGCGCTGACGCGTATAATCTTCCAGCGCTGTCACACGCGGCATCTCCTGCGGCGTGACCAGGCTGACTGCCAGTCCGCGGGTGCCTGCACGGCCGGTACGGCCCACGCGGTGAACATGAACTTCCGGGTCGAAAGACAGTTCGTAATTAATGACCAGACCCAACTGTTTGATATCCAGCCCGCGCGCGGCAACGTCTGTCGCCACCAGTACGCGGCAACTGCCGTTGGAGAACCGCACCAGTACGCGGTCGCGGTCGCGCTGCTCAAGGTCGCCGTTCAGCGCCAGGGCGCTGATGCCTTTCGCTGTCAGGGCGTCACACACCTCCTGACAGTCGCGTTTAGTGTTACAGAACACTACGCAGGAAGCAGGCTGATGCTGATACAGCACGGCGGCCAGCAGCAATAAACGCTGATGTTTGTCGGCTTCGATGAAAATCTGCTGGATATCCGCAATGTCATCTTCGCCTTCGATTTCTACTTTCAACGGCTGACGCTGGAATTTAGAACTGATACGCTCAATACCGTCGGGATAGGTAGCTGAAAACAGCAACGTCTGACGATCCTGCGGTGTATAACTGACCACATCTTCAATATCTTCGCTAAAACCCATATCCAGCATACGGTCCGCTTCATCCAGCACCAGCACTTTCAGTTCGTCCAGTTTCAGCGTGCCTTTACGCAGGTGCTCCTGAATACGGCCCGGCGTACCCACCACAATGTGTGGCGGATGGACCAGCGATTCAAGCTGTGGCCCGATAGCCTGACCGCCGCACAGAGTGAGGATTTTGATGTTTTGGGTAAAACGCGCCAGACGGCGTAATTCTTTGCTGACCTGATCGGCCAGTTCACGTGTCGGACACAGCACCAGCGCCTGAGCAACAAACTGCGAAACAATAATGCTGTTCAGTAAACCGATACCGAAAGCGGCTGTTTTACCGCTGCCGGTTTTGGCTTTGGCGCGGACATCCTGCCCCTGCAGGATGGCGGGCAATGATGCTTCCTGAATCGGGGTCATTTCGGTGTAACCCAGTTCATTCAGGTTAGAAAGTTGCTCAGCGGGCAATGTCAGGACAGAAAAGGAATGCGTGCTCAAGGCGATAACTCTTTATGTGAGGCAAAAATCGGGGCAGCGGCAGGAAACCTGGCGCCATGGTTTGGCTAAATGATAACAGAGACGCCCGCCGGCTGCCTTAACCGACAGAAAATGGCTAAAAAAATCCTGTAAATTCCGCTTTTATTCCACGCCTGAATCAATCAATGGCACTGCGCAATCGTTTTCGCTGGCAATAATTTCAGATATACTTTGCACCGAAATTCTTATTTTCCCTCACACAGATCTGGGTACGAAGCTATGTTAACCATTGGTACTGCACTGCGCACCGGCGCCACCCGCGTCATGTTATTAGGCTCTGGCGAACTGGGCAAAGAAGTGGCAATTGAATGCCAGCGTCTTGGTCTGGAAGTGATTGCGGTTGATCGCTACGCCGATGCACCTGCGATGCAGGTTGCCCATCGCAGCCATGTTATTAACATGCTGGACGGCGATGCACTGAAACAGGTTATCGAAAGCGAACGCCCTGATTTTATCGTGCCGGAAATCGAAGCGATTGCCACCAGCATGCTGGTCGAGCTGGAAAAACGGGGCCACAACGTCGTGCCTTGTGCTGAAGCAACCCGCCTGACCATGAACCGCGAAGGCATCCGTCGTCTGGCAGCCGAAACGCTGAATCTGCCCACCTCCACTTATCAGTTTGCTGATGATGAAGCCTCTTTCCGTCAGGCGATCGACGCCATCGGCTACCCGTGTATTATCAAGCCGGTAATGAGTTCTTCAGGCAAAGGTCAGAGCCTGATCCGCGGGGCTGATCAGTTGCAGCCGGCGTGGGATTACGCCCAGCAAGGCGGCCGTGCAGGCGGCGGACGTGTCATTGTTGAGGGTCTGGTGAAATTTGATTTTGAAATCACCCTGCTGACTATCAGCGCCGTGGACGGCATTCATTTCTGTGCCCCTATCGGACACCGTCAGGAAGACGGCGATTACCGCGAATCCTGGCAGCCGCAGCAAATGACAGATCTGGCATTGCAACGCGCCAGGGATATCGCCGAGAAAGTCGTAAAAGCGCTGGGCGGTAAAGGTCTGTTTGGCGTTGAACTGTTTGTATGTGGCGATGATGTGATCTTCAGCGAAGTATCCCCCCGTCCGCACGACACCGGTATGGTGACGCTGATTTCTCAGGATTTGTCAGAGTTCGCCCTGCATGTGCGCGCATTCCTCGGCCTGCCGGTGGGCCATATCCGCCAGTTCGGCCCTTCCGCTTCTGCCGTTATTCTGCCGGAACTGACCAGCAGCAACGTGACGTTTACCGGCCTGGAAAATGCACTGACCGGTTACAACCAGATCCGTCTGTTCGGTAAGCCGGAAATCAGCGGCAAGCGTCGTCTGGGTGTGGCGCTGGCAATTGCGGACAACGTTGAGGACGCCGTGGAACAGGCCAAACAGGCTGCGGCTGCGGTAGTCGTTAAAGGCTAAGCCATTTCCGACGCTGAGATGAAAAAAAACCGGACGCCTGAAAAGGGTCCGGTTTTTCTTTGCGGGAAAGAAGCTCCCCCGGCTCAGTACTTATTCGTCTTCGTCATCAAAAATGACGGTCACACGGTCGCCTTTATGCGTTTCGCGAATTTCTTCTGCTACGGTCGCAATGGCTTCGCCGCTGCTCATACCGGTTTCCATTAACTGGCGGATACGATCGGCGGCCTGTTCTTGTTCATGATGTGATAATGAAGGCATACCTGTCAGCATGGGGGTGTCCTGTTGTACGGGTGATAATGAAAGCCCGCGCAGTGCGGGGTTGCACAGTATACGCCTTATTAACGCAAATCGCCTGCGCTGCTTTCAGGCAGCCCGATCTGTGTTAGGATCCGAGAAAATACGTCATTGCGCCAGAGAAACCCGTATCCGTCATGCAATCCGCTCAGCCCGTTGTTTTCCATTCACTACCCTATCAGCCCGACGCATTAACCGAAGGGTTTGCGCCGCTTTCAGTTTTGCCATGGGCCATGTTGCTGCATTCCGGTTCGGCACAGCATCAGCATAATCGTTTCGATATTCTGGTCGCCGATCCGCTGATCACGCTCACCACACGTGGCGCGATAACACAGATTGAGCACAACGGCATGACCGAAACGCGGGAAGAAGATCCGTTTGCATTACTGGAAGAGCAACTGACGGTAGCCGGTTTACAGGCAGAACGTACCGCAGATTTTCCTTTTCTGGGCGGTGCACTGGGCCTGTTTGGTTATGATCTGGGACGTCGTATAGAAACACTGCCGGAAACGGCTGCGCGGGATATTAACCTGCCGGATATGGCGGTGGGGATTTATAACTGGGCCCTGATTGCTGATCACCATTTACAGCGTCTGACGCTGATTTGTCACGGTGACATTTCTGAACGTTTAGGTTGGCTGACAGAGTATCAGCGCCCCGCTGCTCCCCGGGCATTTTTCCGTTTACATGCGCCATGGCGGGCGAATATGTGCCGTGAGGAATACGGTGAAAAATTCCGTAAGATTCAGGAATACATTCACAGCGGTGATTGCTACCAGATTAACCTGGCACAACGGTTTTCAACAGAATACAGTGGCGACGAATGGCAGGCTTTCCTGCGCCTCAGTCAGGCTAACCGTGCCCCTTTCTCCGCATTTCTGCGTCTCGCGGAAAATGCCGTTCTTTGTCTTTCACCTGAGCGTTTTATCTGGCTTAAAGACGGGCAGATCCAGACCCGGCCAATTAAAGGTACTATGCCCCGCTGCGCAGATCCGACTGAGGATGCACGGCAGGCAGAACGGCTGGCCGCATCGGAAAAGGATCGTGCCGAAAACCTGATGATTGTCGATTTGCTGCGTAATGACATTGGTCGCGTGGCGATACCCGGCAGTGTAAGGGTCCCGGAACTGTTTGTAGTCGAGCCCTTCCCCGCCGTACACCATCTGGTCAGCACTGTCACCGCACGTTTGCCTGAAACCTGTCACGCCAGCGCCTTGCTGCGTGCCTGTTTCCCCGGCGGCTCGATTACCGGTGCACCCAAAGTACGCGCCATGGAAATCATCGAGGAACTTGAACCACAACGGCGCAACGGCTATTGCGGCAGCATTGCGTATCTGAGCTGCTGCGGCACGATGGACAGCAACATTACCATCCGCACGCTGCTCACCGCGCAGGGTAAAATTTACTGCTGGGCGGGCGGCGGGATCGTCGCAGACAGTCAGGAACAGGCGGAATATCAGGAAACTTTTGATAAAATCGCCCGTATTCTGCCCGAATTAGGAGACATACAGCCGTGACGCTGCAGGCACAACACACGCCCTTACCGACGTTTTCACCTGCTGTGGAAGATTTCATTCTGCGTTTTCAGTTGCAGCCGCCGCGCAGGCCCGCTGCAGCCTTGCGCGGAACCCGCCATGCTGCTGTGTTGATACCGATTATCTGCCGTCCGGAACCCACCCTTTTACTGACGCGCCGCGCCGATCAGTTGCGTAAACACCCTGGTCAGGTAGCGTTTCCGGGGGGTGCAGCAGATGCGACCGATGCATCCATTATTGCGACCGCATTACGTGAAGCACATGAAGAGGTCGCGATCCCGCCTGAACAGGTTTATGTATTAGGAACATTATCACCGCAGGACAGCAGCAGCGGTTTCCAGGTCACACCGGTTATCGGACTGCTGCCTGTGGATGTTCCGCTACATCCGGCTGAAGATGAAGTTGCCGAATTGTTTGAAATGCCGTTGCGGGAAGCGTTTGATCTGACACGTTATTACCCTCTGGATATTCACCGCCGAGGCATTCATCACCGGGTGTATCTATCCTGGTATCAGCAGCAATTTGTCTGGGGACTGACGGCGGGAATCATTCGTCAGTTGGCCCGGCAGGTTGAAGCCTGAGCCCGCTGATTACATTTCGATCACACTTTTGCATCAAATAAGTTTATTTCATGCGAAAAATGAAACTTTTGCCTCTCAGCCCTTTTAAACTATAAGTCTATCCATAGGAATAAGAGACCCGTCCATAAAGACAGTCTCTGATGTTTTTTCATTTATGGAAGCCAGGGATCCCGTTCCCTGCCGCAATCTATTACAGGAGTATTCGACGTGATTAGCGTTTTCGACATGTTCAAGGTCGGGATTGGCCCTTCCAGTTCCCACACTTTGGGCCCGATGAAAGCAGGGAAACAGTTCGCTGATGATCTGCTGGAAAAGGGCATGATGCCTGCCGTTACGCGTGTCGCCGTGGACGTTTTTGGTTCTTTGTCACTCACCGGTAAAGGCCACCACACTGATATCGCCATTATTTTAGGTCTGGCGGGTAACCAGCCAGATACCGTCGACATCGACGGCATTCCCCATTTTATCCGCGACGTTGAGCAACGAGAGCGCCTGCCGCTGGGCGGAACCCACCATGAAGTCGATTTCCCACGCGATACCGGTATGGTGTTCCGCGGGGAGAATTTGCCACGCCATGAAAACGCCATGCAGATTCACGCTTTTGCTGGCGACAAAATGATTTACAGCAAGACCTATTACTCAGTCGGCGGCGGCTTTATCGTTGATGACGAGCATTTCGGTCAGCCGGTGCTGGATGAAGTGACCGTGCCCTACAGCTTTAATTCGGCCAGCGAAATGCTGGCAAAATGTAAAGAAACCGGATTGTCATTATCCGGTCTGATGATGAAGAATGAGCTGGCGCAGCACAGTAAGCAGGACATTGAGCAGTATTTTGAGAAAATCTGGCACACCATGCAGGCCTGTATTGATCGCGGCCTGAACACCGAAGGCGTTCTGCCCGGCCCGCTGCGGGTACCGCGTCGGGCTTCTGCCCTGCGCCGGATGCTGGTGTCTAACGATAAACTCTCCAGTGATCCGATGAACGTGATCGACTGGGTGAATATGTTTGCCCTCGCGGTTAACGAAGAAAACGCGGCAGGCGGACGTGTCGTGACGGCACCAACCAATGGCGCATGCGGCATTGTGCCTGCGGTGCTGGCGTATTATGACCAGTTCATTCAGTCGGTCAGTCCGGACATTTATCTGCGCTATTTCCTGACTTCCGGCGCTATCGGTATCTTGTATAAAATGAACGCATCGATTTCAGGCGCAGAAGTCGGCTGTCAGGGTGAAGTCGGGGTAGCCTGTTCAATGGCGGCGGCAGGCCTGACGGAATTGTTGGGCGGCAGCCCGGAACAGGTGTGTGTCGCGGCCGAAATTGGTATGGAACATAATCTGGGATTAACCTGTGACCCGGTTGCCGGACAGGTTCAGGTGCCCTGCATAGAACGCAATGCTATCGCGTCAGTAAAAGCCATTAACGCTGCCAGAATGGCGTTACGCCGTACCAGTGAGCCGAGAGTTTCACTGGATAAAGTCATTGAGACGATGTATGAAACCGGTAAGGATATGAATTCCAAATACCGGGAAACCTCACGCGGGGGTCTGGCGATTAAGGTTCAGTGCGACTGATTCGGTCAAAAATGAGATTTTCCTGCGGTATGTTCAGGTTGTATAATTTTCGACCTGCTTACCACAGGAAATACCCCCTGGCGGGTAGCCAGCAGCAATAAAACCTTCGCTAACAACAACCCGTTGTATTATCAATAAAAAAGGGTAGTGAGACTTGCATTATACCCTGCAGGTACGGCATGCTGATTTCCGCCTGTTTTTCCCAGTCCGAACCTCTTCTTATTACATCTGCTAAATGTTGGAAATGGCCAGGAAAAACCCAAGTGACACTGTCACCTGCACTATTTTTTTGATTTGAACAGAGAAATATACGGAGTTTGCTGCAACTCAGGCCGGGCGGCAGACGATTTACAGCGACTCTCTATAAAAACGAAATGGCTGTTACGCATCGGTAACCCTTTAAAAATAATAATTTTGAGCCTGCATTTAACACGGGATAAAAGGATTAGAACGATGCTGTTCTCCCAGACCGGACTTGCGAAATATCGTTACTATCGCATTGCGCTCGCCAGTGCGATGGGAATATGTACGCTGCTTCTCACGCTGGGCATTCGTATCTACGAACAAGCTCAGGTTATCGCCAAAGATCAGCAGCGGGTAGCGTTTCACACCGTTGAAAAACTGGAAAAATTGCTTGAGCCCGCATCTCCGGCCAGCAAAGTAATGCCTTTCGATACCACGCTCAGCTGTAACGTGCTGCAGCCCTTGTTGCAACAAACCGTTGCACGGATGCAAACATTGCGTTCAATCAGTCTCGTCAGCAACGGCATTATTACTTGTTCAAGCCTGGTAGGTTCGCTGGATCTCAATTTTAACGACACCCTGCCTGCGTTCGCACAAGGCAAAACCCAGCTTGAGTTACGCGCGTCGAAATGGAGCCGTGTCGATACACCGACGCTGGTTTTATGGCATCCGGCGGCACCGGATAATCTTAACGGCGAACTGTTTATCTATAACATCGGCATCTTGTCGAATTTCCTGCTGGAACCCCAACCACCTTATGCCAGCCACATAGTCCTCAACGTCGGGCAGCGAAATCTCGAATACGGCAAAAAGGCCATCGCCAGTTCCAGCGCCTTGCCGCAACCGCCTCTGCTGAGTGTCCGCTCGGGAAAATATGATTTTTCGGTCTCTATTTATGGAGATCAAGCCAGCACCCTGGCATGGAAGGAACTCTTTTCACATCTGCCGCTGTCAGTTCTGATAAGCCTGCTGACAGCTACAGCCGTTTATCTGTTCTCAGGCAGCCGCATCAGCCTGGCTTATCCGATCAGCCACGGCATTTCCAAGCGCGAGTTTAAAGTCTATTGCCAGCCCATTATCAACAGCACGGACGGCCGCTGTATCGGGGTGGAAACGCTGATGCGCTGGAAGAACCGCCGTCAGGAATGGGTATCGCCTGACGTATTTATCCCTCTGGCTGAACAGCACGGCTTAATCATTGCACTGACACGCTATCTTATTAAGACAGTCGCTGAAAATTTGTCAGTCTTTCCTGCAACGCCGGGTTTTTACGTCAGTATCAATGTTGCAGCACAGCACTTCACGAATATGGAAATTGTTGATGACATCCGAAAGCTGTGGCTTCCGGCGCAGCCATCAGTTTCTCTCATGCTGGAACTGACGGAGCGGACACGGTTACAGGAATTACGTGCTGCCGAAATTTCACAATTAAAAGAAATGGGAATTCTGCTGGCCATTGATGATTTCGGGACAGGCCACAGTTCACTGAGCTATTTAAAAACCCTTAATCCCGATGTGCTGAAAATCGATCAGGCTTTTACGGCTTCAATTGGCACGGATGCGATTAACGCAACCGTCACGGATACCATCATCACGCTGGCGCAGCGCCTCAATTTGAAGCTGATTGCCGAAGGTGTGGAAACCCGTGAGCAGGTGGATTATCTGCGTGAGCGCAGGGT
The DNA here is from genome assembly GCF_019049755.1 of Rahnella perminowiae. Lineage (GTDB taxonomy): Bacteria > Pseudomonadota > Gammaproteobacteria > Enterobacterales > Enterobacteriaceae > Rahnella > Rahnella perminowiae. Next base: position 170 of record NZ_JAFMOS010000476.1, on the reverse strand, counting down.
TGACTCCTTACAGGGCTATTATTTTGCCCGCCCGATGCCTATTGATGTGTTCCCGATCTGGCTTGAGCGGTATAAAAAATCAAGGCAGAACATGGAATTGCAGGATAAGACAGATCCGACCTGAAGACGAAAAACAGTTTTATCCGACGCAAAAAAACGGCGACCTGAGT
>NZ_JAFMOS010000477.1 GCF_019049755.1 Rahnella perminowiae | reverse complement strand
ATTTATGACCTGTTTTTCTTGCCTGATGCAGTGTGTATGACTTCTAATTCAGTTTCTGGGAAAAAATATGTCAGTGTAAATTTTATAAGCCAATAATTTTATTGGATTTATTTCAGAATGGAGTTCGTCAATGATTCAACTCGATACCTACGGCACCCTGGTTGCTGCCACGTTGGTACTCCTTTTAGGACGAAAATGCGTCCAGTCGGTCAAATTCCTCAAGAAATACACCATTCCTGAACCTGTTGCCGGTGGTTTACTGGTCGCTTTATTGCTGCTGCTCGTTAATCAGATGTTCGGCTGGGAAGTCGGTTTCGACATGTCTTTAAAAGAGCCACTGATGCTGGCGTTTTTTGCCACGATCGGTCTTAACGCTAATCTGGCAAGCCTGCGGAAAGGTGGGAAATCCCTGTTTCTGCTGGTCTTTGTTGTTCTGGGTTTACTGCTTTTGCAAAATGCCATCGGCATCGGTATGGCGAAAATGCTGGGGCTGGATCCGCTGATGGGATTGCTGGCGGGGTCGATTACCCTTTCCGGCGGGCATGGCACCGGGGCGGCATGGAGCAAACTGTTTATTGAGCGTTATGGCTTTGAAAATGCCACAGAAGTCGCTATGGCCTGCGCGACTTTTGGACTGGTTCTTGGCGGTATTATTGGCGGTCCGGTGGCGCGCTATCTGGTTAGCCATTCCTCCTCCCCCAACGGAAATCCTGAAGATACGGTCGATCCGAGCGCATTTGAGAAACCGTCAATTGGCAGGATGATTACGCCACTGGTGATGGTGGAAACTATCGCCCTGATCGCGATTTGCCTGATGGCAGGCACATATACCTCCAGCATGTTGCAAGGTTCGGCCTTTGAAATCCCAACCTTTGTCTGCGTGCTCTTCGTGGGCGTTATCATGAGTAACGTACTGGCATGGCTCGGTTTTTACCGTGTCTTTGACCGTGCGGTATCCGTGCTGGGTAACGTCAGTTTGTCGCTGTTCCTCGCCATGGCTTTGATGAGTCTTAAATTATGGGAGATGGCATCTCTCGCGTTGCCGATGATGGCGATTCTTATCGTGCAAACGCTCTCGATGGCGTGTTACGCAATTTTCGTGACTTATCGCGTGATGGGAAAAAACTACGATGCAGCGGTGCTGGCGGCAGGACACTGTGGTTTCGGGCTGGGTGCTACCCCGACGGCTATTGCCAATATGCAGGCGATCACCAATCAGTTTGGTCCTTCGCACCTTGCGTTTCTGGTGGTGCCGATGGTGGGGGCGTTCTTCATTGATATTGCTAATGCGATTGTGATTAAACTCTATCTGATGTTGCCCGTATTCCCGGCGATCAGTTAAAAAAACAGGCACAGAAACGTCGCTTCTGTGCCTGACTCATTCCTTCCCGTCAGGTTTATTGTGCTGCGTCCGCTTTTTTAGTGAACATCGGTTCGGCTTCAGCGGTTTTCTCCTGCGTCAGTAACTGCTTCTCATAAACTTTGAAGAACGGGTAATAAATCACCATCGACAGCGCCATCAGTAGTATGACCAGTATTGATACTTTGAAATCCCAGCCCATTGCCCATGCCGCACCAATCGGCGCCGGCGATGTCCACGGAACCAGTGAAATCATGTGCGGAAGAATATCCGTCGAAACGGCAAAATAGGCGATAACAGCATTGACCATCGGTGCCAGCAGGAAAGGGATGAAAAATACCGGGTTCATGACGATAGGCGTGCCAAAAATCACCGGCTCATTGATATTGAAACAACTTGGCACCAGGCTGAGTTTCCCCATCGTACGCAGATGTGCTGATTTACTTCGGCAGAATAACAGCACCAGCCCCATCGTCGCTCCTGAACCGCCAATAACGATCAGGAAATTCCAGAAGGCCTCGGTCATGATGTGTGTCATGGGTAAACCGGCAGCGAGATCAGTCTGATTCAGACCGAGATTGGTTAACCAAAAAGCTTGCAACATACCGGAAACAATGGCCGAGCCATGGATGCCCGCAAACCACAGCAGGTGGCAAATCAGCACGGCGAGAAGTACTGCAGGCAGTGAGTCTGCGGCAGAAATCAGCGGTTCAAACAGCGCCATAATCGCCTGTGGCAACAACATATCAAACCCTGACTGTACCAGTAAGCTCAGCGGGAAAAGCGTAATCACCACGGCAACAATCGGGATCAGCAAATCAAACGAATGCTTAATGTTTGAAGGCACCTGTTCGGGTAAACGGATACCAATATTGTATTTTTTCAGTAACCGCGTCAGTTCGGTGACATAAATTGCCACCAGAATGGCGGTAAAGATCCCCACGCCGCCCAGCGCTGCCGTCGACATCTTTTCATCAATCTGCGGTGCTGCGACCAGCAGGAAAGACATCAGCGCCAGCATTGCGGTCATGAACGGATCGAGTTTATAACTTCTCGCCAGATTGTAGGCGATCGATGCCGAGATATAGATGGACATGATACCCATCGTCATATTGAACGGTGTCAGGATCTGCACTTCATATTTTGCCGAGAGCGCCAGCCAGTTTCTGGCAAAGCCCCAGGACGATTCAGGCGAGAACGGCGGGTGAACAAAAACCAGTAAAAACGAACCCACAATCATAAAGGGCATTGCTGAAATAAAGCCATCCCGCACCGCCATGACATGTCGCTGTGAAGACAGTCGTGCGGCAAAGGGGCTGATTTTTTGTTCTATAAAGGTAAAGAGGGATTGACTGATACTCATGATGATTTGACCTTATGTTGAGGACATCAGACAGGGTTGCCTTAATAATCATCAGTGTAGTGGCGGGGTGTGGAACCGGTTACCTGCTTTGCCCCACTCTGTGAAGGTTATCAAATAACCTGAGCGGAAAGCTGTTTTGAAGACGCAATGGGGAAAAGGGAAGAGAATATGTTGAAAACAAAACATCATTATTAATAATGATTTGATGAAGTGTGAATGAGCGAGAAGAGAGATCAGGCGTTAGTGTAACGGACTCTTTCTGGCAGCCAGCGCTCAATCAGGGCCTGGGCATGGTCAGGGAATTGCTGCTGCAGATAACGTGCAATGCGCTGTACATCCGGGATCATCGCCTGATCACGTAATAAGTCAGCGACTTTAAACTCGGCACTGCCCGTCTGACGCGTGCCCAATAGTTCACCTGGCCCGCGGATTTCTAAATCCTGCTGAGCAATAACGAAGCCGTCGTTGCTGTCGCGTAAAACCTGCAAACGTTTCTGTGCTGTTTTGCTGAGCGGCGTTTTATAGAGCAGAACACAGTGAGAAGCCACGGCACCACGACCCACGCGCCCGCGTAACTGGTGTAACTGGGCCAGCCCTAAACGCTCCGGGTTTTCGATAATCATCAGGCTGGCGTTCGGTACGTCAACGCCGACTTCAATGACAGTCGTTGCCACCAGAAGTTGTACTTCACCTTGTTTGAAGGCCTGCATGACGGACTGCTTTTCCAGGGCTTTCATGCGACCGTGAACCAGTCCGATATTCAGAGCCGGGAGTGCCTCCTTCAGGCCTTCCCATGTGGCTTCTGCGGCCTGCGCTTCCAGCATCTCCGACTCTTCAATCAGTGTACACACCCAATAAGCCTGACGATTTTCCTGCTCGCAGGCACTTTTGACGCGGCTGATAATGTCGCTGCGTCGTGTGTCCGGAATGGCGACAGTAGTCACCGGCGTGCGCCCTGGCGGCAGTTCGTCGATGACTGACGTATCCAGATCAGCGTAAGCGGTCATTGCCAGTGTGCGTGGGATCGGCGTGGCGGTCATGATCAGCTGATGCGGGTGGAAGCCCTGTTGCAAACCTTTTTCCCACAACGCCAGACGCTGATGCACACCGAAACGGTGTTGTTCATCGATAATGACCAGCGACAGTGACGAGAACAAAACCTGTTCCTGAAAGATAGCGTGCGTCCCCACCACCATCGAAACCTGTCCGCTGGCGATCGCATCCTGTTGCGCCTGCCGTGCTTTACCCTTTTGTTTACCCGCCAGCCAGCCGACCTGAATACCCAGCGGTTCAAACCACTGACGGAAATTATTCGCATGCTGTTCGGCCAGCAATTCTGTCGGTGCCATTAATCCGACCTGTTGCCCCTGAGCAATAGCGCAAAGTGCGGCAAGGGCGGCCACCAGCGTTTTACCTGAGCCCACGTCGCCTTGCACCAGACGCATCATGGGATAACTTTTGGCCAGGTCCTGTTCAATTTCCGCCACGACCCGTTGCTGCGCACCGGTGGGGCTGAAAGGAAGAGAGGCAAGGAACTGATTTTTCAGGCGATCGTCATGACGCAGCGGCAGAGCTTTATAACTCTGAGTACCGGCACGGACGGCCAGCATACTGAGATTATGTGCCAGCAATTCTTCCATAATCAGTCGGCGTTGAGCAGGATGATGACCTTTCTCAAGATCGGCGAGCTGGATATCAGGCGGCGGGCGATGCAGTAAATGCAGCGCCTGAGGAAGGGGGATCAGCGAACGGCTCAGTTCCTCTGGTAACAGTTCGGCAATAGGTACTGTGTCGAGCAGTTCAAGTGCCTGATCCGTCAGTTTACGCAATGTCGCCTGGCGGATACCTTCTGTTGTCGGATAAACCGGCGTCAGTGATTCCTGCAGAACGACTTCGCTGTTTTCACCCTGAATACGGTATTCCGGGTGAATGATTTCAGCGCCGATCGTGCCGCGTTTGATTTCACCATAAGCGGTAACACGACGCCCTGCAGCCAGACTGTTTTTCATTGCGGCGTTAAAGTTGAAGAAGCGTAACGTCGCCATGCCTGTGCCGTCACTTATCTGACAGGTCAGCATTCTGCGGCGACCAAAACTGATATCGCTGCGCAGGACTTCGCCTTCTATTGTCGCGAAAATGCCGGGTTGTAAATCATTGATGGTGTAAAGGCGGGTACGATCTTCATAGCGTAAAGGAAGATGAAACAGTAAATCCTGAATAGTTTCAAGGCCGAGTTTGGCGAGTTTGTCTGCCTGGCTGGCTCCGACGCCGGAAAGCGACGTCAATGGGATAGCGTCGAGCAGGCGGCCTTTCATCTTTTCTTAACCGTCATTTGCATCGCAGACCACCATTCATCATCGGCAATGATTTGCCCGCGATCGTCAATGAAAGGGCGGGGCAGTTTCTTCCGCTTTGCCACATTCGACAGGACCGGATAGCCGCCTTCAAACAGCAGTCGCTGCTGTTCTTTCTCGTTCAACAGGCTGTTGTCGCGACGATACATACCGGCATTTTCGCGCTGGCGCTGCGCTTCATACAGGATTAACGCTGAGGCGACAGAAACGTTCAAAGATTGCACCATACCGATCATCGGAATGATGATATCGCTGTCTGCCAGCGCTAATGCTTCAGGTGTGATACCGGTTTTTTCCTGACCGAGCAAAATACAGGTCGGGCGGGTGTAATCAATCGCGCGGAAGTCGACGGCTTTCTCTGACAAGTTTGTTGCCAGGATTTGCATGCCCTTCGCTTTCATTTTGGCGACGGCATCCTGAATATTTTTGTGCGTTTTGACCTGAACCCAGCTGTTGCTACCCGCCGCCGAAGAGACCAGTGTCTTCATTCGGGTGGTGGGCCAGACAGCATGAATTTCGTGAACGCCGACGGCGTCTGCCGTGCGGATGACGGCAGAAACGTTATGCGGTTTATGCACCTGCTCCATGCAAACCGTCAGGTCTGGCTGTCGGGCTGTAAGCATTTCGCGGATGCGCGCATAACGTTCTGGGGTCATAACAATCAGTTTCGGTTGCGGGTAACTTTAATGACGTCCGGCATAATACGAATTTTACGCATGATATTCGCCAGATGAACGCGATCGCGGGTCGTCAGGCGGATAAAGGCGCTGTAGACGCGACCGTCTTTTTCTTCGGTGCTCAGACTCTGAATGTTCGACTGCGCGGCATTTATCGCGGCGGTCAGGTTCGCCAGTGCGCCCTGATGATTGAACATATCGACTTTTATTTCAGCGATAAATTCCTGATCAGTTTCCTGGTGGTCATCCCAGTCAACGGCCATGAATTTCTCAGGTTCTTTCTGATAACCGCGAATATTACGGCAGGATTCATGGTGGATCACCAGCCCTTTACCTGGACTGACGTGCGCAATAATCGGGTCGCCTGGGATCGGACGGCAGCATTTCGCGAACGTGATCAGCACGCCATCTGCGCCTTTAATCGGCAGATTACGGGTCCCTGACGATGCCATTGAAGACTGGTCACCCATCAGGTTTTTGGCCACCACAACGCTCATGGCATTGCCGAGGCCGATTTCTGCCAGCAGGTCATCCATCGCCGGGAGCTTCATACGATCCAGCTCGTTTTTAATGTTTTCCGGCGGAATATCTGACAGTTTTTTACCCGCACCCAGCGCATGATTGAGCAGGCGACGACCCAGTGAAACGGAGTCATCACGTTTCAGGTTTTTAAGCATCTGGCGGATTTTGGCGCGCGCACGTGAGCTCACGACAAAGTTCAGCCAGGCGGCATTCGGGCGGGCACCCGGTGCGGTAATAATTTCGATAGTTTGTCCGCTGGTCAGCGGCTGCGAGAGCGGATAAGGCTGGCGATCAACGCGCGCGCCAACGCAGGCATGGCCGATATCGGTATGCACGGCGTAAGCAAAGTCGACCGGTGTCGCACCCGCAGGCAATTCGACAATACGGCCTTCCGGCGTAAAGACGTAAATCTCGTCCGGGAACAGATCTGATTTTACGCTCTCGATAAATTCAAAGGAGTTGCCCGCACTTTGTTGCAGTTCAAGCAGACTCTGTAACCAACGTTGAGCGCGGATCTGCGCCGTAGTGCTGGTTTCACTGTTCTCTTTATAAGCCCAGTGCGCCGCAACCCCCATCTCCGCCATCTGATCCATATCTTCAGTACGGATCTGCACTTCAACCGGCACACCATGCGGGCCGATTAGCGAAGTATGCAAAGATTGATAGCCGTTGGCTTTGGGGATGGCGATGTAATCTTTAACCCGACCCGGACGCGGTTTGTACAGACTATGCGCCTGCCCTAACACGCGATAACAGGTATCGAGTTCTTTAACGATCACCCGGAAGGCGTAGATATCCATAATGGAATGGAAACGCTGTTCCTTCAGGTGCATTTTACAATAGATAGAATACAGGTGTTTTTCGCGACCACTGACACGACACTGAATACCGGCTTCGGTTAAACGGCCTTCAATCTCCGAGAGGATTTTTTGGATCATCTCTTTACGGTTACCCCGCGCGGCTTTCACCACTTCTTTGATGACGCGATAACGGTTTGGATAGAGGGCTTCGAAGCCCAGCTCTTCGAGCTCGGTTTTCAGGTGGTGGATACCCAACCGGTGTGCCAGCGGGCTGTAAATTTCCAGCGTTTCGCGGGCAATACGGCGACGTTTGTCCGGACGCAAAGAGCCCAGCGTGCGCATGTTATGGGTACGGTCAGCGAGTTTGATCAAGATGACGCGAATGTCTTGCACCATCGCCATGACCATTTTGCGGAAGTTTTCCGCCTGTGCTTCTTTCTTATCGCGGAATTTCAGCTTGTCTAACTTTGAAACGCCTTCAACCAGTTCAGCAACGCTTTTGCCAAACAGTTGTTCCATATCCTGGTAAGTTGCAGGCGTGTCTTCGATAACGTCGTGTAATAACGCCGCCATCAAAGTCTCATGATCGAGCCTCATTTCAGCCAAAATACATGCCACGGCTACCGGGTGAGTAATATACGGCTCACCGCTGGAGCGTGTTTGCCCCTCGTGCGCGTCCCGCGCCACGAGGTAAGCCTGCACGAGGCGCTTAATTTGCTCCTCCGGCAGGTATTTTTGAATCAGTTGATTCAGGCTTTCAAAGATATACAAGTGGGATCCGTTTCGTTAATTAACGACGGCCTTCAGCGATGGCAGTCACTGCCTGAATCTCTGCGGCTTCCTGCTCTTGTTGCTCCTGACGGTCACGAACGTCGAGGATCTGATTGGTGATCAGGCCTTCTTCGATTTCGCGCAGGGCAATGACAGTGAATTTATCGTTTTCTTCAGCAACCAGTGGATCTTTACCACCAGATTGCAGCTGGCGTGCGCGACGTGCAGCCACCAACACCAGGTCAAAACGGTTACCAATTTTTTCAACAGCGTCTTGAACAGTTACGCGTGCCATATATGTGCTACTCCACAGGGTGACGAAAGACTGGGCATAATACTGAAAGTGTCTTCAGTCTGCCAATAGTTTGGTGATTAATCCGTCATGACGGAGCCGCTGACGGCTCAGACGCAGACGTTCAGCGCGAATAATGGTTTTTAAATCCGATAAAGCCAGATCAAAATCATCATTCACAATTAAATAGTCGTATTCGGCAAAGTGGGTCATTTCAGCCACGGCTTGTGCCATACGTTTTGCGATAACTTCCTCGCTGTCTTGCCCGCGGCCACGCAAGCGTCGGTCTAGCTCATCTTTCGATGGCGGCAAGACAAAAATACTGCGTGCCTGCGGCATTTTTTTCCGGATTTGCTGCGCGCCCTGCCAGTCGATATCCAGAAAAACATCCACACCCGACGCTAAAACCTGCTCGATGGTTTCACGCGACGTCCCGTAATAATTACCGAAAACTTCTGCATGTTCTAAAAAGGCATCACGTTCAATCATCTCGCGAAACGCTGCTTTGTCGACAAAGAAGTAATGCTCGCCATGTTTCTCGCCCGGACGTATAGCACGGGTGGTATGAGAAATAGAAACCTGTGTGTCGTAGAGCGGTTGTGTTTTAAGTAAAGCCTGAATCAGACTTGATTTACCTGCTCCACTCGGGGCGGAGACAATATACAGCGTGCCTTGAACCATAATGACGTTTCAACTGAATGGGTTGATAGGAAGTATGCGAAGAGTGATCTCCCGCACAGTATACACGCTCGCCGCATTCGGTGCAGCGTCCAGACGTATTTCATCGCAACTTTGCCGCAGAAAATAGCCTTTCCTGAGAGATTTACGTGCTGCATTCCACATTTTCTTTTCGTTGCAGCAACAGATGAAATAATCAGGAAGGCATCTCGCAATAAGGGGTTATGCCACTGGCAGGAAAAATCACACCGGCGTTTACTGGTCTCCACAAGGAGGTGCTAATGCGCCAGTTTATTTATCTTATCTGCCTGCTCACTTTTGTTTTCTCTGCTTCAGGTCAGGATACGCTGTCGCCGGAATGTCCCGGCTGGCCATCAGAACGTCTGACACAGGAAACCCGTCACCTCACCGCTCAGTTGACCCAATGGGATGCCGCCTATCATCAGTCTGACAGCAGCCCGATTGAAGATTCGGTCTATGATCATTTGCGTCAAAAACAACAATTCTGGTTGCAGTGCGCCAGCCAACCGGTACCTGAGCTGACAATGCCAGCCAGTGATGATGCAGAATATGTGCATCCGGTGGCCCATACCGGCCTGCATAAAATGAAAGATAAACACGCGGTCGCAAACTGGATGCAGGGACGAAAGAATCTGTGGGTACAGCCCAAAATCGATGGCGTTGCAGTATCGCTGATTTACCGTTACGGGAAACTGGCCGCACTGGTAAGTCGCGGCGATGGCGAGAAAGGGCAAAACTGGACGGCAAAAGCTGCGTCAATTCCGGCGATCCCGCTCAACATTCCGGACATGAGCCCTGAGTTGGTATTGCAGGGCGAGCTTTATCTGAAGATGAACGGTCATCATCAAAATGTTGATGGCGGGATGAATGCAAGATCAAAAGTCGCAGGTGCAATGATGCGTACCTCTGCTTCTGACCTGCTGAAGCAAACGGGTATTTTTATCTGGTCATGGCCGGACGGTCCGGTGCTTATGGCTGATCACCTGGAGAAACTCAGACAGTTCGGTTTTCCGGTTGTGGCTCAGTTCACGCTGGCGGTGAGCTCTGTCGAAGACGTCGAAAAATGGCGTGAAGACTGGTTTCACCAACCCCTGCCTTTTGCGACGGATGGCGTGGTCGTTCGTCAGCAAGAAGAACCTGCGGGGAAATATTGGCAAAGTAAGCCTGCAATCTGGGCGGTCGCCTGGAAATATCCGCCCGCCAGACAGCTCACCGATGTCACGGGCATCAGCACCACGACAGGACGAAACGGGAAAGTCACCGTTATCCTCAACCTGAAACCCCTGCGGCTGGACGATAAGTTAGTCAGTAAGGTGAGTTTGGGATCGGTCAGCCGGTTCCGGCAATGGGATGTTCTTCCCGGTGATCAGGTCGCAATCGCGCTGGCCGGACAGGGGATCCCACGACTTGATGAAGTGACATGGCGGGTAAATGAGCGTACGGAGATGCCTTTGCCTGATCCAACGCGCTATAACGCACTTTCCTGCTTTACACCTGAACCGGACTGCATACAACAATTTCTCTCACGCCTGATCTGGCTCAGCGGGCCGGAAGCGTTGGATATGGCAGGGTTTGGCGGGGCCACATGGCAAAAGTTATTGGATGCTTCCCCGGGGGGTTCTCTCATCAGTTGGTTAAGTCTTAATGAAAAAGAACTGGATGCTGTTCCGGGTATCAGTATTAAACAGGCGCAAAAACTGATGGTGCAGATTCATCTTGCGCGCGGAAAAGGCTTCCGGCGCTGGCTGTCAGCAATAGGATTTCCTTCTTTTGCACTGGGATTTGCAGAACAGCAGCAAAGCTGGAACACGTTGACACAGCTGACCTCTCACGACTGGGAGATGACTGAGGGGATCGGGGCCAAACGGGCCGCTCAGGTTTTTGACTTTATACATCATCCGGACGTTGAGGTTTTGGCCAATGCTTTGAAGCAGGCGCAATTGCCTGCATTCCGCTAGCGGGCTACACGGCGGCGCATTAATGGTCCGAATGCGGGTAATTAAAGACAGGCAATCCAAGGCGAAAACGCAGGGCGATAAGACGTGCGGTAAAGCCGATCAGCAGTGTAATGATAACGACCAGATTGTGGGGCAATGAGAAATATTGCAGCCCGATATAAACCCAGGCGGAAGCAAACGACACGCCGGCATAAATTTCTTTCTGAAACACCAGCGGGATCTGATTGCACATCATGTCCCGCAGCACACCGCCAAAAACACCGGTAATGACTGCACAAACGGAAGCAATGATAGCGCCATGTCCCATATCGAGGGCCACCTGTGTCCCGATAATGGAAAATACCACCAGCCCCAGGGCATCAAGCACTAAAAAAAGCTTTCTCAGATGTTGCATGAGAGGAGCCAGCCAGGTGGTCATGAGCGCTGCAACAGCCACAATCACGATGTACTCCGGATGCTTCACCCATCCCAATGGATAATGGCCTAACAGCATGTCGCGGACAGAGCCGCCACCAATGGCCGTCGCTGCCGCAATAATAATGACACCAAAGGAGTCCATTTTCCGACGTCCGGCAGCCAGGGCACCGGTCATGGCTTCTGCGGTGATCCCAATAATATAAAGAACGGTGAGTAACATGGATGTTCGCCAGACAAATCAGTAAATGGGAAAACAGTAGCCGCGTAGAGTAAGGAGTTCCTCATTGATGCTCGACTGAATTTTTCTTTTGCATTGGTTTTAGGATTATTAAATCTAATGTGAATAGACTTTCAATCCGCCAGAGTAAAAGGATAAAGAAGAATGCCGGGTTATTTTAGATTAGAAAAACAGGGATTGCTTGCCTGTTTTGACCCTGCTTTAACATTTATCCATGCCCCCGATTTCTTCTCAGCAGTGAATTTTCTCCTTTTATAGGTTACGATTAATTAAAATC
>NZ_JAFMOS010000631.1 GCF_019049755.1 Rahnella perminowiae | reverse complement strand
TTAAGGGCAAAAACAATCTGCTCTTCGGTGAATCGTGACTTTTTCATCGGCACCACCTCCGTTCAGGGGAGTGTTTATCATGCCGGAATTCTGTTTCTGAATGGAGCAGGATTTTGGGTCAGGGTCACGTAACGGACAGGCTTGCGGCTGGACCGCTTCACTTATGGATAACCAATTGATGACAGGAGTTTGCGTCCCCCGTGGAAACCTCCCGCACTGAACCCCGACATTCGCTGTTCTGGCTCGTTACCGGCTATGTAGTCATTATTACCCTGCTGGTTTTGCTGGGCGCTGCGCTGTACTACTTTGCAGGCAGCAGCATCAATCTGCCTGCGGCGCTTCCCCGACAAATTGCCTTCTGGGCACTGATGGTCTGGCTGGCCCTGGTCTGGTTCTGCCCGCTGTTCATTCTGGCGTGGAAAGCCCTCATTCGCCTCAAAGCCCGTGACGTGACGGGGAGTGGTATTGACGGGAAGCGACAGCGCCCGCCTGAAAACCAACTTGTCCGCGATATCGTCACCCAGATGCGTTTTCAGTACGGCTGGCGCTGGCGCAGCAAGGTGCGCATTCTGCTGGTGGTCGGCAATGAACATGAAGTCGAACAGGCGGTGCCGGGACTCACGACCCAGCACTGGCTGGAAGGTCACAATACGTTGCTGTTATGGCACGGCAATCCTGCCGACGAACCGCAACCGGCACAGCTTAAAGCACTGCGTAAAATTCGCCGCCGCCTCGCCGATGCCATCGTCTGGGTGGTCAATGCGCAGACTGAACTCAGTCATGACACTCTCGATACCGTTTCCCGGCAGTTGCACAAACAGTTTCATCTGCTGGGGCAGGAAATTCCGCTGTGGCTGTGGGAAATCCATCAGCCGGAATGGGAACAGCCCGGCTTACCGGCACAGGGTATTGGTTTCATTTCCGCACCCGGTGTCACCTCTGAGGATATAAATCAGTCGCTGACGGCACTGGAACAGCCGCTTATTCGTCAGGGGATGCAGCAGGCAGAGCAGGACCGCAGCCACGCCTTTTTGCTGCACCTTGCGCACCACCTGCGAACCGGTGGCACGGCACGTCTGACGCATAGGTTGTCTCAGTTGGTTGAAGGTGCACGGGCGCTGCCGCTGGCCGGGATGGTATTTAGCCCGTCAGTCACCTCGGGCTCGGCTTCATTACGTCACGCCTGGCAACCGGGCAAAGGCTGGCTGGATTTACTGGCCCAGCGCTGGCGGCGACCCGTTGCAACGGGTGTGTCCTGGCGTAAATCGTTGTTACTGGTGTGTTCGTGCATCCTTACGCTGTGGCTGGCCTGCGTCGCCTTCTCATATATGGCCAACCTGCGCCTGATGCAGGCCGACCATCAGCTGGCGCTGTCTGCCACGGATACCGCTTCGCCGGTCGCCACTCAGCTCATGTCTTTACGTGCGCTACAAAAAGAAATCGAACGCCTGCAGTACCGTCATACCTACGGCGCGCCCTGGTATATGCGGTTTGGCCTCAGCCGAAATGACAATGTGCTCGACGCGCTCTGGCCGTACTGGCAGAAAGCAGCCATGCCGTTATTGCGCGATGCTTCCGTGCAGCACCTGAGTGAACAAATGAACGCCTGGCGAAATCTTGCTCCGAATGACCCGGCGCGGGCCACACAGTCAAAAGCCATGTACGGCCTGCTCAAAGCGTACCTGATGCTCTCAAAATCAGATAAAACTGACCCGGCATTTTTCAGCAGTACCGTAATGAAGAACTGGCGGTTACGTGACGGCGTGCAGGACGGCACCTGGATGATGAACGGCAGCGATATGCTGACCTTTATGCTGCAAAACCTCCCCGCACATCCTGACTGGCGCGTTGCCCCCGATATGCAGCTGGTGAGCGAAATGCGCACGACGCTGTTACGTCAGATTGGTGCCAGCAATGCGGAGGCTACCCGCTATCAGCAACTGATTGACCAGGTATCCCGCGATTATGCTGATATGTCACTGGGTGAAATGGTCAACGGGACCGACAGCAGCCGTCTGTTCAGTACAGGTGAAACCCTACCCGGCGTCTTTACCCGCAAAGCATGGGAAGAAGACGTGGAGCCCGCGCTGGATAAACTGGCAAACGCCCGTCGCGACGAAATTGACTGGGTACTCAGCGACAGTCAGCATGCTGCGAATACCGAACTCTCTCCGGAAACGATGAAGACGCGACTGAAGGCCCGCTACTTCTCCGATTACGGTGCCGCCTGGCTGAAGTTCCTCAACAGCCTCCAGTGGCGTCAGGCTGCCAGCCTGTCGGAGTCTATTGAACAACTCACGCTGTTGGCCGATGTTCGCCAGTCACCGCTGATTGCGCTGATGAACACGCTGAATATTCAGGGACGCGCCGGGCAGAGCGGTGGTGACCTGGCCGACTCTCTGGTGAAATCCGCAAAGAGCCTCATTCATAACGACAAAGCCAACGTCGTGGAGCAAAACACCGGCCCGCATGGTCCGATGGATGACACCTTTGGCCCGCTGCTTGCGCTGAGCGACACCACGTCAGCGACACAAAATCCCCTGAGCCTGCAAACCTTCCTGACCCGCATCACTCGCGTACGCCTGCGCCTGCAGCAGGTCACGAATGCGCCTGACCCGCAGGCGATGATGCAGTCGCTGGCACTGACCGTTTTCCAGGGCAAAGCTGTTGACCTTACCGATACCCGCGATTATGGCAGCCTGATTGCCGCCAGCCTCGGCCAGGAGTGGAGCGGTTTCGGGCAGACCGTATTTGTGCAACCGATGGTTCAGGCATGGGAGCAGGTGCTTTCTCCGACCTCTCAGAGCATTAACAGCCAGTGGAAAACCGATATTGTCACCCCGTGGGAGACAGCCTTCAACGACCGCTATCCGTTTGTTGACCGCCAGAGTGATGCGTCACTGCCCGAACTTGCGCAGTTTATGCGCATGGACACCGGACGTATTGCGCAGTTTATCAACACCCGGCTGGGTGGCCTGCTGCGTCTGGAGGGCGACAAATGGGTGCCAGATGCCATGAACAGTCAGGGGCTGACGTTTAACCCGGCCTTTATTGACGCACTCAACCATCTGACCCGTATCTCGAACGTTGCCTTTGCCCACGGTGATGTCGCGCTGCACTTCCAGCTGATGGCAAAACCGTCCCGTGATGTGGTGGAATCCAACCTCACCGTTGACCGCCAGAAGCTGCAGTACTTTAACCAGGAAGAGAGCTGGCAGATGCTGGCCTGGCCGGACAACCGCTGGCAGCCGCAAACCACCCTAACCTGGCGCACCGTGAAGACAGGTGGGCGTCTGTATGCCGATGAACCCGGAAGCTGGGGACTTATTCGCCTGCTGGATAAAGCGCTGGTCACTGACCTTGGCGATAATCAATATCGCGTGGCGTGGATAACCCCGGACGGGGTGGCGCTGAACTACCTGATGCGTACGGAACTCGGCAAAGGCCCGCTGGCCCTGCTTGATTTACGGGGCTTCACTCTGCCTTCTGAGGTCTTTGCCACGGGCACGTCACCTGTGCCTGCCGCGAAGAACGGAGGGAATAAATAATGCTGCGTCCATCACGCCTTATCTGCGCACTTCTGTTGGTGCCAACCCTTACCCTTGGCGGCTGTGGTCTGTATCAGAAAACCAAGCAGGGGACAGCATCTGTCGCCAGCGCCGTTTTTTACCGGCAGGTTGAAACGCTGCATCTTTCCTTTGTGGCCCGCGAGGCCATTAACCACGACGATGCCCAGCAGTCGATGCCGCTGCGCGTGCGCATCCTGCAGCTCAATGACCGCAAAACCTTTGATAGTGTGGAATACACCGACCTGTTAACGCAGCCGGACATCATTCTGAAAGACAGCCTGGTAACACAGCGACAGCTCAGCGTTACGCCGGGGCAGACGGTAAACCTCGATATCCCCATGGATGAGAAAGCAAACGTTGTGGCAATTGTTGGACTGTTTCGTCTCCCCGACCGAGTAAGGGGAAACTGGAAGCTTGTATTGAGCCGCGATGACCTCGACCCGGATGACCCGCGAGTTATCGAAATCCGCAATAACACGCTGTGGTTAAGGCCGGTGAAAGAATGAACGACCATGAATTTTTGAAATATTTTGACAGCGAAATGCGCTGGCTGAAATCCGCCGCCAGAGAGTTTGCCGAGCAGCATCCTGACGCCGCCCGCCGCCTCGGCGTGGACAGCATGTCGCACAAAATGGACGAGTCCGTGGAGCAACTGTTCCAGGGGTTCTCGCTGATGATGGCGCAGCTGCGGCGCAAGATTGATGATGATATTCCCGAGCTGACAGAACCTTTGCTGGGCCACCTGCTGCCGGTGGTGAACCGTACCCTGCCGTCAATGGGCGTGGTGGAACTGACGCCGGATAGGGTGGCACAGGTACGGGACGCGGTATTACCGGAAGGCACCACGCTGTTGACCCGCCCAATGGATGAATCCGGACTTCGCTGTCCGTATCGCACTACCGACGAATTAACGCTGCACCCACTCACTCTTAACGGTGTCAGCGCACAGTTTCATCCTGATGGGCACCAGGTGTTGAGTCTGCGCTTCTCACTCAGCCAGTACGCTGACCCGAGCCAGATAAACCTGCAGGCGTTGCCGCTGTATATCAACGGTGACCGCCCGCTGCAGTCGATGCTGTACCAGGCACTGACGCACCATGTCAGCCGTATCACGGTGCGGTTGCCTCAGACCGGCAACCCAGACCCGTTGCCGTTTGGCGGGACATTGGCTAACCGCTGGCAGCAGCACTGGAAGTCTGTATGGCCGCAGAGTGACAGCCCGGCGCTGTGTGGTGAAGTGCGCCCGTGGCTTGAGTATTTCAGCTTTCCTGCGCGGTTTGCTTTCTTCACCCTAACCGGGCTTGATACGCTGCCACTCAGTGAGGAATGCCGTGACGTTATCCTGGAAATCCATCTCACCCAGCCGCTGACTCGCGATATCCCTTTACCCGATGATGCGCTACGCATTAACTGCGTTACGGTCATTAATCTGTTTTCCCTGAATGCGGAACCGCTGAAAGTACAGCCTACGGTGCTGGATTATCGCCTGCGCCCGCACCGGCTGCGTGACCACCATACTGAAATCTACAGCGTAGATACGGTAGCGGCGAGTGAAACCCTCGACAAACGGCAGTATGTGCCGTATCGCCAGTTCCGCCAGAAAGGCGGGATGCTCGCACGTAAAGCGTCCTGGCCGGAACGGTATTATCACACCCGTATCTGGCGCGGCGTCAGTGGCCTGCATGAAACATTACTGATGCTCGGAGGGGCATCCGGTGAACAAGATTTAGCACAGGAAGAGGCCACGTTGTTTATGAACCTCACTTGTACCAACGGCAACTATCCGCGCATGGCGCTGGATAATGCAGTGTTTGATGGCACTGCCGTTGCGGGCAACCTAACGCTGCGCTGCCAGACCCGGCACGCGCCTTCCATGCCCTCTTATCCACCACTGACTCAGCTGTATCAGTGGCACGTGCTGTCGCTGCTGCACCCCAGAGCGCTAAGCCAGATGCTGGCAAGCACCGATAACCTGAAAGCCGTACTTCAGCTCTTTAACTGGAGTAATGACGACAACAACCGTCGTCGTATCGCCGGTATTACGCACGTCAGTTACAAACAGGCCTTTAACTCGTCTCATCACTGGCACGGCGTGAACATCCGCGTGGAGCTGGATGAGCATCACTTTAGCGGCATCGGCGATGCGCGTCTGTTTTGCGAACTGCTGGAGCAGTTCTTCACTCAGTACGCCAGCGTCATCCGCTTCACGCAGTTAACCGTGTTACTGACACAATCTAAGACCGAATGGACATGGCCGCAGCGGCGCATTGACCGGGTGTTGATGTGACGACTGAAAACAAAAAAAATAATCCAACCCTCCCGCTATTCTGGCTGGACGGCGAAGGCAATGACCACACGGCACGGTTTAACTTTTATCGCTTCTGCCAGCTGATTGAAGGGCTGAACGGCGGCACGCTGGGCACGGGGCGCGCCATTACAGAAGACCCGGTGCGCTTTCGCCCCAATCCGCATCTGGGTTTTCCTGCGGGGGAACTGAAGCGCACGGAAACTGACCCGGATAACCCGGATGCACCACCGACCGTCAGAACGAACTTCTTCGGCCTGTACGGGGTGGACTCGCCACTGCCCACGGCCATCATCGATGATATTAACCAGGGGCGCGACGGGGCCGATGCCATGGCTGCGTTTCTGGATATCTTCAACCACCGGCTGATGACGCAGTTTTACCGCATCTGGAAAAAATACAGCTACCCGGCAACGTTTGAACCTGGCGGCACAGATACTGTCTCACAGAGCCTGATGGCTCTGAGCGGTATCGCCCACAGCCAGGACATCCCATCCTCACGATTACTGGCAATACTGCAGCCTCTGCTACATCCAACGCACAACGCTGAAGGCTTAGCGGCAGTTATCCGCAGCCAGGCACCCAATACAGAGGTAAACGTGTTCCCACATCACCCAGTGAAAATGCCGGTGGCGAAACGGGCCAGGCTCTCATTGCGGGACGGTATGACGCTCGATCAGCATCCAACTCTGGGAAATGAAACCACCGCTGCCGGTTACTGCTCGCGGGTGGAACTCTCAACAAAAAATCCTGATGAAGCAAAGGGCTGGATGCCTGGCGGCCAGCTGAAACAAGATGTGATGGCGTTACTACGCACCTATCTGGGGTGTGATTACGATGTGCGCTTGTGGCTGACGATCCCGACGAGGTTACTGCCGGTTCCCCGACTGGGGGATCCGGGGCTGTTCTCGGGATACAACTTGATGCTGGGGCTGAGGGAAGACAATCTGAGTGAGATGCCGAAAACCACGCGAATCAAAGTCGGACGGCTCAGGGAAGACAGTGCAGAATTTGGGCGTGTATGATGCGTGAGAAAATAATTAACCAATATGCTTATCACCGCTTTTTGCCTGAGCATTTGCATCAGGATGCCGAGGCAATGTGGCGAGCACGCCTTTCCCACAGGCAGGACTGGTTTGTTCTCAACGCAAGAAAACCTGAATTTTTTTGTTCTTTAAAAGGAGAAAGTGATGGAATCTGCTCGTGATAAGCGTACCGGTGAAATTGTTGAAGCCGAAGACCTGTGGTTACTTGATAATGTCGATACCAGCGGCTACGTATGCTGGGGATGTGGGATCGAGATGTATCCCTCAGCCTGGCAAAAAGGCAGTAAGAAAAGACCGTCGTTTAATAAAATGCCGGGGAAAGAACACATTAACTGCGATGCTGATGCTGAAAGCATTGTTGTTAAACAGGGCCAGAAGAAAAGCGTCCGGCATCTGCTGGACAGCGCACCAGGTTTGATGCCAGCAGGATTAAAGTTGATTGAACAACGCCCAGTTGTTGATCCTGGCGCTGCTGGCGGTGAAAACAATTCCAGCTCTACGCGCTCTGTATCGTCAACATCCAGTGAGGGTAATGCTCCGGCACGGCAATCCCGTCGTCAGGTGAATGCTATTCGCCAGATTTGTAGGGCGTTTATTCGCTTCCCGTATGATCGTGGTATGTCGCTAAACATACCGGGTATTGATGCCGATACTTACATGACTGTCTTTAAAAAACTTAAAGATCCGATTCAGTCCTACCCAGATCGGCGAGTTTTCTATTCACAGTTGTTGTGGCAGGATTTTGAACAGAATGACAACAGGCTTATTATCCCGTTATCGGGCGAGTGGGCTAAAGATGAACTTGGGAAACTTAAACCCTCGCGGAGTTATAAACTCCACGTGGAGTGGGCCTGCTGGTCGCAGGCTAAACGTACAGCGCTTCGTAACGAGCTAGACGCTGCTCAGGAAGAAGCGAAGGATGCGGGTAAGAAAAAGCTAAAAGACAGGGCTCAGGTTTTCTTCCTCGGCGAGCAAAGTGTCGATGACCATGAGATCTTCTACGTTACCGACTACCGGCTAATTTGTGCGATTATCGGACATGTTTTTTATCCTAAGTATTGAAAACTAATCAACTCAATGAGTTGATGCGGAATTTTTACCAAACTGAAAACCGGAACAAACATCTTGAATAAACCTTGCCATGGATGATTTGGACCTCCATCAGTCGAGAGAATAAAGGATAAGCAGATGTGGTCAGACAAGGAATCATCAGAAGATTACCTAAATTTTGGTGAAGTATCCCAGCTAGCTGTAGATGTGCTCACCACCGAAGGTATGTTACCAGTATCAATTGGCATTTTTGGTAATTGGGGGGCTGGCAAATCTTCACTTTTGAAATTGATAGAGCAAAAACTTGAGCAAGATAACAAAGATTGGGTCGTTATCAACTTTGACTCCTGGCTCTATCAGGGTTATGACGACGCTCGAGCTGCGCTTCTTGAAGTCATCGCTACAGCGTTGACAAAAGCTGCAGAAGGAAATGCTACCCTTGTCTCAAAAACGAAGAAACTTCTAAGTCGGGTTGATGGGTTCAGAGCCATGGGCCTACTGGCTGAAGGTGCAGCTTTATTTGCAGGAGTTCCTACTGGCGGCTTCCTTTCCAGAAGCATTGGTGCATTAGGACATTTTACTGATGGCATCCAGAGCCAGGAAGAGTATGAGGCTCTGGGCAATCTGGCTAAAGAAGGTAAAGAGAAGGCTGGTGGTTTGATTAAACCGGAGGCTAAAAAAAGCCCTCCTCAGCAGATTGATGCTTTTCGTAAGGAATATGGGGAAATTTTAGAAGAGCTTGGTAAGCCACTCATCGTGGTAATTGATAATCTCGATCGCTGCCTCCCTGCCAATGCCATTCATACACTTGAAGCAATCAGATTATTCCTTTTCTTAACTAATACAGCCTTTATCATTGCAGCAGATGAGGACATGATTCGTTCTTCTGTGGCTGATTACTTCAAGGGGGCATCACAGCGCCATCAAATAGACTATCTCGATAAGCTCATCCAGGTTCCTATTCGGGTGCCAAAAGCTGGGGTGCGTGAGATCCGTTCATATCTGTTCATGCTTTATGCTATTGAGCATGGCTTAAAAAGCGAAAAACTTACTACGCTCCGTGATGGTTTAGAAAATGCATTACAGCAATCCTGGAAAGATGAACCAATCGCACGCCAGGATGCTCTAAAAATGACTGGTGAATCTGAGGATAGTCATCTTGCTTTGGCATTTGCACGTGCTGACCGTATTGCTCCTATATTAGCCAATTCTCCGATTATCCATGGCAACCCCAGAATCGTTAAGCGCTTGTTGAATGTTGTGAAAATGCGATCTCAAATTGCGAAGCGACGTACGATGCCTTTGGACGAAGCAATTATCACTAAGTTAGTAATCTTTGAACGATGTGTCGGGGTAGATGGCACCGCTGATTTATATCATCTTGTGGATATTGAACAAGGTATGCCGCAGCTACTAAAACAGCTTGAAGATGCTGATGGTCAAATACCCTCGGAAGCGCCAAAGACCTGGACTGATAATCCAACGACTAAAGCTTTCATCAGTCAATGGGCCCAACTTGAACCGCGCCTTGGCGGAATCGACTTGAGAGCCGCTATATATCTGTCCCGAGAAACTATGCCAATAGGTGCATACGTAGTTGGTTTATCGCCATCTGGTCGGGAAGCTCTGAATGCGCTTATTGAACTGAAAAATACAAGTTCACCTACAGCAGATACTCTTTTGGAAATGCTTCCTCGTGAGGAGCAAGTTCCCGTTATGGAAGGTTTAATTAGCCAGTTAAGGCAAGTGTCAGATTGGGCTCGTAGACCGAAAGGTTTCTCCGGCGCTTGTCTGTTGGCTCGCTATTCGGCAGATGCCGCGAGTATATTAATTCGTTATCTGCAGGAGTTGCAGCTGGGGATGAAACGGCCAGTGTGGATGACTGCAGCACTAAAAGATGAGCAATGGAATAAGGACGCTTAATGGGAACTTCACAATCAAGTACGGGTCCGGGAGGTGGTTCTCCACTGGTTCCGCCCTGGGCTGATGATCAGCCACAGCAACCGTTACCTTCGCCACAAGAAAGAAGGTTTGCACCATTCCGAGAATCTTTGGGAAATGCGGTCTCAAACGGCAATAGAGCAGACTTCAGGAAAGCCATAGGGCACTACGCGCGAAAAGCCGCCGGGGGAAGCAGTAGTGCGGCTCGACGGTTAGGGAGTGTCACACAAGCAGGGGCCGGATTGTTTGGGACCCTTGCGGGAATGCCTGCGGCTCCTGGAGAACCAGGCATCGATCTAGGCAGTTTGACCGGTCTCCCATGCGAACTGGCAATATCAGCTATTGCTCAAGCTTTAACATCACATGATGGTGACTCAGAAAAGATCTGCGCAGCAATGAATCATGCCTTGGTAGAGGCTCTCGATGGCGTGGAGATTTTCGATCCTCAAAGCATAACCGATGGTGTGATTGTTGACACGATGATCGGTTATTTGGCGGAAAGTATTTTTCTTCAGATGGTAATGGATTCTAACAAAGCATGGAATAAAGCAGATACTCCTTCAAAAGCAATCCATGCAGAAACTGAACTTAGAGAATTAATCAAAGTTGTTGTTGATAAGCACATGGCCCCAAAACTTGTCGGTAACATCAGAACTTTTTCAAAAAATCAAATGGTTCAAATTGAGCGCCAGGCAATCATTGAGGCTTGGCAAGAATGGGAGGCCTACCAATGACACAATTAGTTTTCCATCACGATCACCGCCAATTACCGCCAGCTGGTGATAACTTGTTGCCTGTACAGCTCTATGGATTAAGCGGGCAGGGTCGTGGTGATATATCAGTAATCGGGAATCCTGCGATTGATCGAATTAGGCGTTTGGGAGTACAAATTCCAGCTCAGGTCATGGATTTTCTAAGTATCGCACTCGCGGTAACCGCTGCCGATACCTTCGTTCAGCGTGAAAGTTCAGAGGATGGTTGGACTCGTCAATTCTCGCTACGGCTTCCCCTTCATGAGCCATCTCGATGGATTGGTTTAAAAAAAGAGCTTGAAAGCGCTTTGCATTTCCTAAGTGGAGACATCTGGGATTTCGAATTTTGTGACGGTGGTTATGCGCCGCCAGAACCGTATAGCCAGCATTCAAGGTTTCATCTGATTAAGCTGAAAGAGCTTGACTGCGTCAGCTTATTTTCGGGCGGATTGGATTCGGCTATTGGCGCAATAGACCTTCTGACCGGAGGGCGTGCTCCGCTTTTGGTTAGTCACGCTTATAAAGGAGATAAGTCACGCCAAGATCAAATTGCTGAAAGATTGAATGGCCGATACTCACGGTTTGAAATTAATGCCGATCCGCATCTATATCAGGGTGTGACTGACATTACGATGCGTACACGGAGCCTCAATTTTTTTGCCTTTGCGGCTGTAGGCGCCTGTGCTGTACAAGAAGTATCTCAACAAGAAAAAATCGATCTGTTTGTGCCTGAAAATGGGTTTATTTCGTTAAATGCGCCACTAACCCCACGCCGTATAGGTACGCTTAGCACGCGAACAACACATCCACATTTTATTGCGAGCATACAACAGCTCTTTGATGCGGTCGGTATTCCTTGCCAAATAATCAATCCATATCAGTTCAAAACGAAGGGGCAAATGGCCTCTCAATGCTTGGATAAGTCACTCTTATCTGAAGTTGTCGAAAGTACGGTATCTTGCAGTCATTGGAAACGAACAGATCAGCAGTGCGGGGTATGCGTACCGTGCATCATCCGACGGGCATCGCTTCATGCGGGAGGGATTAGTCGAGATGCTGATTACACTTTCCCGTCCCTGGCTAAAGTAATGAACGAAATTGATCGCAGGGATGATCTTATCGCTCTTAGGATTGCAATCGCACAGAAATCGACCTTGAGAATAGGAACATGGATCGCGAAGAGCGGTCCTTTGCCTGTGGCAGCATTCAATAATTTTAAGCAGGTGTTTATGGATGGTCTAAATGAGGTCGAAAAATACTTGCTGAGTGAGAGCATCGTGTGAGCATTGATATGCACTGTCATCTTGACTTATATCCTCAGCCACAACAGGTGGCTGAGGAATGCAAACGTCGGGGGACTTATATACTGTCGGTAACAACGACGCCCAGAGCATGGCATGGAACCTCTTTACTAGCCAAAGGAAACCAACGGATCCGAACAGCTCTTGGGCTCCATCCCCAAATTGCACATCAAAGATCACATGAGTTAGAGCTGTTTGATTCACTGCTTTCGGAGACCAGGTATGTTGGCGAAATAGGGCTCGATGGTGGGAAGGGATTTAAAGAGCATTGGGATGTCCAGCTGAAGGTATTCCGGCACATACTCAATAGCGTAAATCGTGCTGGGGGCAAGATTATGACCATTCATAGCCGAGGAAGTGCGTCAGCTACCCTTGATGAGATCGAAAATATTGATGGGATAGCAATATTACATTGGTTCACCGGAACACCTAAGCAGCTAGAAAGGGCAAGCGATTTAGGGTGTTGGTTCTCAGTGGGGCCAGCAATGCTCGATACGATAAAGGGTAAGGCCTTAGCTTTGAAAATTCCCAAATCACGCATTCTTACAGAAACAGATGGGCCATTTGGTAAGTTTCGTAATGATCCACTAATGCCATGGGACGGTGAGATTGCAGAAATGCAGTTAGCCACGTTGTGGGGGATGAGTCAGATGGAGGTTAAAGCTCAGCTTTTTGATAATTTTAGAGTGTTATGCAGATCTTAAATGTATTAGATAAATTCACTGCGTTGCACGAAATAATTAGTATAAAGCTTGGTTTTGTTAACGTGCTGAAAAAATGTGTATGCTCTTGTCGGAGCCTCCCCACGCTGAGAAGGCCAAACGGCAGAACCAGCTTCTAACCAGAAACATAGATAACATCTATCTATTTAGGCAAAATCATTTTGCTGAAGAAAACACATAGTCAGCCCATGCCTGCATGATAGGGCGACGTTGTTCCAACAAATCGGTTCGGTGGTAGGCCGCTTCAGATTTATTTTTAATGGTATGTGCAAGGGCTCGTTCAGCAAGATCGTGGGGATATCCATGTTCGCTGCACCAGTCACGAAAACTGGAGCGGAAACCGTGCGCAACGGCAACCCGACCGGGAGTGTCGCTGGCTGCTTTAGTCTTACGCAGGAAAGAAGTAAGCACCATATCGGAAAGAATTGTTTGCTTTCTTGGTGAGGGGAAAACAAGTTCATCGTGCAAACCTCGTATACTCTCAAGTATCGCAAGCGCTTGAACGGGCAGTGGAACACGATGCCGGATCCCCGCTTTCATTCGTTCCGGTGGTACCGTCCAGATGTTACGGCGGAAATCGATTTCGTCCCAGCGCATGGCACGCGCCTCCCCTGAACGGCTGGCGGTGAGGATCACAATCAGCAGCAGTGCACGGGTGACATTGTATCTTTCGTCGCTGTGGACATTCGTTGCAATATATAGTGGAAGGGATTTCCATGGCATGGACGGATGATGCTCAGTGCGTATATTTACACTGACCTGCTGGGGCAGAAGATGGTCAACCACATCGACCGGGTTGGCGTTACAGTGCCCGTGAGCCCATGCCCATTGCATAACTTTATGGATACGTTGCTTAATCCGCCCGGATGTTTCCGGTATCGTCATCCAGGTAGGGCGTAATACATCAGCCACGTTTGCCGGGATGATTGCATCAAGATGCGTTGTACCTAGCGAAGGGAAAACATGCTGTTCGAGTGTGGATAACCACTGCCTAGCATGCTTTTTATTACGCCATCCAGGGAGTAATTCAGTATGGATCTGCCGGGCGGCCTCTTCAAAGGTAGGAATGATAATCTTCGTGATTTCAGCCCGTTTGAGTTCAAGCGGGTCGTTACCGGCAGCCAGTTGCTCACGCATTGTCTGTGCCATTCTTCCTGCTTCAGCGATGCTGATTTCCGGGTAACTGCCCAGACCGGCATTTCGACGTTTTTGGGTAACAGGGCTGACATAACGAAGAACCCATTTTCCCCGACCTTTTGAGGAAGATGGATGAAGCGTCAGTCCGGTGATGCCACCATGCGGTAGGGGCTTGTCATCGGGCTTGATATGACGGGCTTTGGTATCGGTAAGTAATGCCATGCGGTATAAATCCTGCAATTGTGAGTATGCCACCAGTATGCCATTAGTTATGCGCTTGGCTAAGAAAGTATTGAGCTGAATTGGACTGAATTCTGGGGTGTGTGGCGGTATATTTGGGATTGGGCGATGGGGTTAGTTTGTATTGGATTTATATAGGGCAGACGTCCGTTCCGCCACTATTCAGAAGCCCTGAGTGAGAAATCACTCAGGGCTTCGTCGTTTCAGCCATCCTGGCTCTTTTCTTCCCTGATATAACCCTTTATTCCACTTCGGTTTTCATATATCCCATCGCCCCGCTGGCCGCACGATCATGGCGGGCAATATAGCGGTATAAGCCCCCGGCCAGAAACGCGCCGATAAACCAGCTGAAGTTCGCGACCTGATGCAGGCTCGGCGTAAAGCTGATAAACAGACCAATCGCCACCGCGGGCACCAGCGCGGCAATCGCTTTCGGGTTGAATCCGTTGCGATACCAATAACGACCCGAAGGCGTTGCATTAAACAGCGCATCCACATCCATATGCCCGCGCTTAATCAGGTAATAATCGGCCAGTAAAATCCCGAACAAGGGGCCGATGAATGATCCCAGCACGTCCAGCGTGTAGTGAATAATTTCCGGTGACTGGAACAGGTTCCAGGGTGTCAGCAGAACAGAACCGACAGCAGCGATCATCCCGCCGGTACGGAAACTGATTTTCTGCGGTGAGCAGTTAGAGAAGTCGAATGCCGGTGAAACAAAGTTCGCCACGATATTGATACCGATGGTCGCGATAATCATCGTCAGCAGGCCAAGTGCCACCGCAACGCTGTTGCCCACACGACTGACGGTTTCGATAGGATCGGTGATCATCTGTCCGAACAGGGATTGAGTCCCTGAAACGATCACGACGGTCACAATCGAGAACAGCAGGAAGTTAAACGGCAGGCCCCAGCGGTTACCGCGGCGGATTTCGCCCATGCTTTTGCCGTAACGTGAGAAGTCGCCGAAGTTCAGCAACGGACCGGAGAAGTAAGACACCACCAGCGCTGTGGCGGTCAGCATCTCCCAGCCTTGCTGGCCGGCGGTCAGGGTTTTAGTCGACAGCGTGAAAGAGATATTGCTCAGGCCGGTTTTATACAGGATCCAACCCGCCAGCAGCAGCATAACGACATACACCGCCGGGCCCGCCACATCGATAAAACGCTTAATTGCGCTCATTCCGTGCCAGAACACCATCGCCTGCAATACCCACATGATGCCGAAACATACCCATCCCAGCGCCGACAATCCCAGCCAGTGCGGGAGGGTCATTGGCGTCAGCGACGGGAAGAACTTCAGCAATACCAGCATTAACGCGTTAGCCGCCAGATAGGTCTGAATGCCGTACCAGGCGAAAGCGATCAGCCCGCGGATCACTGCCGGAATATTCGCCCCGAACACGCCAAATGCCTGACGGCAAATCACCGCGTAAGGTACACCGGCCTGCTGGCTTGGTTTTGCCACCAGATTGGCACAAATCTGCACGATACAAATCCCGCACAGCAAACACAGCAAAACCTGCCAGCTGGTCAGGCCGAGCGTAAAGAAGCTCGCGGCTACAACATAGCCGCCCATACTGTGCACATCGGACATCCAGAAAGAAAATATGTTGTACCAGCTCCAGTTTTGGTCACGCGTCGGTGCTAAATCATCGTTACACAGCTTCGGGCTGTAATAAGGTTTGATGATCCCGGCGCTCTGTTCAGATGGCGCCGTGGCGGAGGTGATTTCCTGATTTGGCATAAATCGTGCTCCTGTCATAAACAACATGTGAAAGTCGGAAGCCGGCTGCCGGCTGTCCAAAGTTAAAAAGCAGTCACAGGAGCACTGCATGAATCAGGCCAAATTTCATTTTTTGTATACAAAAAATCACTTTCATGTATACGATTAATCTCTCGAACGGTATACGGAGTAACGGCAATGACCAGTTGGAACGGGCTGAATACGGCCTATTTTACCGAGGATAAGGACGACCATATTTATAACGCGCTGGTGAAATCTATCGTGGAACACCAGCTTTTACCGGGCAGCAAATTGCCGGAAGAAGCGCTGGCAGAGGTGTTTTCAGTCAGCCGCACGGGGATCCGCCGTGTCCTGCAGCGCCTTGCCGCAGTGCAACTGGTGACGTTATTGCCCAAGCGTGGTGCGCATGTCACCACCCCGGATGCGGAAGAATCGCGCGATGTGTTCGCGACCCGTAAAATCCTGGAGTGCGCCAACCTGCCGCTGGTCATTGCTCATTGCCAGTCGCCACATCTGGTGGCGCTGAAAAAACTGGTGCAGGAAGAAAAGCGTGCTCACGATGAACGTAATGGTGCCGCTGCGATCCGCCTTTCCGCCGCGTTCCACGTTCAGCTTCAGGCCATTTCCGGTAATAAAGTACTTACTGAGTCTGTCTCGCAACTGACCCTGCGTTCCTCGCTGGCGATTGCCGCCTGGGGTGCACCGTGGCAGCAGGGTTGCCGTTGTCATGACCATGATGACCTTATTGAACTGCTGAAAAAACGCGATGTTGCCGGGCTGACCGCAAGCATGGCACACCATTTCGACAGCATCGTGGCCAGCCTGCACTTTGAGCAGCACAGCGGGCAGATACCCGATTTTGCGCAGATTTTTGCCACGCACAAACCCGTTACCGGCAAGGAATCAGGCTGATGGTCAAATCACTTTGTATACAACTGATCAACCCGAATACCAGCCAGGCGATGACCGGGATCATGGCACAAACAGCCCGTTCGGTTGCGGCGCCGGAAACAAACATTCTGGCCGTTTGCCCTGAAGAAGGTGCACCGTCAATTGAAGGGCATTTCGATGAAGCGATTGCCGCGCTGGGCGTATTACAGCAGATAAAAGCGGGGCGCGATGCCGGTGTCGACGGGCATATTATTGCCTGTTTCGGTGACCCGGGATTACTGGCCGCCCGCGAGCTGGCGCGTGCACCGGTGATCGGTATTGCCGAAGCGGCGATGCATCTGGCAACGATGCTGGCGACGCGATTTTCTATCGTGACCACTTTGCCGCGTACGCTGACAATCGCCCGGCATTTGTTGCATCAGTATGGATTCGAACGCCATTGCGCGGCTTTACACGCTATCGATCTGCCGGTGCTATCGCTGGAAGACGGCAGCGGGCTGGCGCAGGAAAAAGTCCGCAGGCAGTGTATCGCGGCGAAAAAATCTGACGGCAGCGGAGCGATTGTCCTCGGCTGTGGCGGAATGGCTGATCTGGCGCAGGAACTGACACTCGAGCTGAATATGCCGGTAATCGACGGCGTCAGCGCGGCGGTCAAAATGGTCGAGTCACTGGCTGCTCTGCGTCTGACGACCGGTAAACATGGTGATCTGGATTATCCCCTTGAAAAACCCTTGTCTGGCCGCTTTGCCGGGCTGAATCTGAGAGATAATTATGTCTGATTTTGAGTACGGTTTTACGGATGCCTATCCGCGAGATTTAATCGGTTACGCCGGACGCCCGCCGCATGCCAACTGGCCGGGCAACGCCCGCATTGCGGTGCAGTTTGTTCTCAATTATGAAGAGGGTGCCGAGAACAACGTTTTGCATGGTGATGCAGGTTCCGAACAATTTTTATCGGACATCATCGGTGCCGCCAGTTTCCCTGACCGCCACATGTCGATGGATTCGCTGTACGAATACGGCTCGCGTGCCGGTTTCTGGCGCATCCACAATGAGTTTCAGAAACGCGGCTTACCGCTGACCGTTTTCGGCGTGGCGATGGCACTGGCCCGCAATCCGGAAATCGTCAGCGCGATCAAGGCGGCGGATTACGACGTCGTCAGCCATGGCTGGCGCTGGATCCATTATCAGGACATGAGCAAAGCCGGGGAGGCGGAGCACATGCAAAAAGCGATTACCGTTCTGCGCGATTTGTTCGGCAAAGCACCGTCCGGCTGGTATACCGGACGCGACAGCCCGAATACGCGCCAGCTGGTGGTAGAGTCGGGTGGGTTCCAGTATGACAGCGATTATTACGGCGATGATCTGCCGTTCTGGACGCCGGTCAAACTGGAAAATGGTGAAACGAAACAGCATCTGGTGATCCCCTACACGCTGGAGACCAACGACATGCGTTTTGCCTCCCCGCAGGGGTTCAACACGGGTGAGCAGTTTTACACTTATCTGAAAGACACGTTTGACGTGTTGTACGAAGAAGGCAAAACCTCGCCGAAAATGATGTCGGTCGGGATGCACTGCCGGATATTGGGCCGCCCGGGGCGGTTTCGGGCTTTACAGCGGTTTCTCGATTACATCGGGTCACATGAGAAGGTATGGGTGTGTAAACGGCAGGACATTGCGGATCATTGGGTGAAACATTTCGGTGTTTAATCCCGAAATTCAAATTCAAATTCAAAACCTTGGGCTCGCCGCCCAAACTGGCCTTAAGGGGCGCCTATCGCCGCACCCCTTAAGAATCCCAGGCTCTTTCACTGCGCGCTCTGCTCGTTGGCTATGTTTCATAAGCCATAGCGATAGCCGCAAAATCCCGCCGCTCCGCGGTGCCCTCCGTTCGGGTTACAACCCGCGCAAAAAGATGCGCGGTTTTCCACCTCTCCTCCGGCGCGATTTTGGAACCGGCCTCAGGCTTCAACTTCACAACCTCACTATATTTTTTTAAAAAGCCCACGGGCGATTCAGAAATCTTGCTGAACGGAGCGGCTTCGAGACCTATGGCTCGAAGACCGAGAGAAGGAACCGCAGAGCGGCAAGATTTCCAGCCTGTCACGGTGGTAACTGGAACATAGCCAGCGAGCGAAGCGCGTGTTGTAACAGCGAGGGGAAATCCAAAAGGGGAAAAGCACTTTCCCCTTTTGGGCGGTTTCGGCGCAGCGCGATAAGTGATCGCTATTATTGAGAAACCGAAATTATCACCGTTCAGATTTCCCCTCGGTGGTAACCAAAACTCCCCTTCGGTGAAACCGGAAAAAAGTTTCCTCAGCTTTCCAAAGCTGAACCGTCCAATGGTTCGGTCAAACCATCAGACTCACATGGGCCGCCACAATCTTCCATCCACTTGGCATCTTCACCCACGTTTGCTGCTGACGGCCAATCTTGTCGCTGCCTTCCCGGCGGAATTCCGTACTGGCGACCGCCATGTCGTCGCCAAAAGTAGTGATGGTGGTATTGACCAGTTCCCGGTCTAACCCTTGTGACGATCGTGCTATGCGGAATGCGCGGATGGCGTCAATGCCGTAAAGATTTTCTCCCGCGCCGTAGCGCACGGTACGCGGGTCGTGCCAGAACAGTTCGTCGAGGACGGCGGTATCGTTAGTGATCAGCGCCTGTTCATAGCGATAAAATGCCGCGTTCATTTCGGCAAGGATCGCCGGGCGGTCGATATGTTCAGTTTTCATAGTGACTCTCTTTACTCTTTTCACTTCACCCTGGAAAACGGGGATGCAGGCTGTCAGGCGGGCATCACCGGAGAACTGCTGACTTTCACGATCCCCTGCTGCTCAAGCGCCCGGGCAGCGCGCAGGCAAAGGTCTTCGCGCCACGGTGGCGCTATCAGTTGTAATCCTATCGGCAGACCGGTTGATGTGGTGACCGGCACCGTTACCACCGGCAGGCCGAGGAACGAAATCGGCTGCGTCAGCATACCCATACTGGCGCGCGTTGGCAGATCCTGACCGTTGATGTGAAAGGTTTCCTGACCAATGAGGGTCGCCGGACACGGTGTGGCAGGCGCGATCAGAATGTCCCAATGATCGAACAAGGACAAGATTTGCTGCTGAAACTGCTGACGGAAACGCTGTGCCTGAACATACCATGCCGCCGGGATCATCGCCCCCGCCAGTAAGCGCTCGCGCGACAGCGGCTCAAACTGTTCCGGTATGCTGCGCAGTTTTGGCAAATACTGATTGCCGCCCTCCGACGCACTGATAATAAACGCAGCGGAACGCGCCAGTTCGGCCTGTGGCATTTCAATTTCTTCCTGCGCTCCCAGTGCCTGCGCGACCTGACATACGGCTACTTTGGCGTGATCATCGCACCAGGTGGAAAAATATCCGCCCAAAACGGCACTGCGCAAACCTTCCTGCCCGCGTTTAAGCAGTGAAAATGTCCCGGTCACAGGCTTATCGGCCTGGAAGTGATCCTGCGGATCCGTGCCCTGAATGGCATCATAAACCTGCGACAAATCTTCGCTGCAACGGGCCATCGGCCCGATGTGATCGAGGCTGGCAACAAACGGCTGGCTGCCGCGACGTGAAATCCGCCCGAAGGTGGGCTTCAGGCCCAGAATACCGCTTAACGAGGACGGCACGCGGATCGAACCGTTGGTATCGCTGCCGAGGCTGAAATGTACCAGCCCGGCAGCGACGGCAGCGGCTGAACCGCCGGAAGAGCCTCCGGCCACACGCGACAGATCCCGCGGGTTACGGGTGGTGCCATAATGGCTGTTTTCCGTGGTGAAGCCGTACGCGTAAGCATCCATATTCAGCATGCCGGAAAGCATTGCACCCTGTGAGGTCAGGCGTGAAACCGTCCAGGCGTCCTGACGTGCGGCGGCATTGTTGCTGTTAAGGCTTGCGCCTGCCAGCGTCACTTCCCCGGCCACGTCCAGCAGGTTTTTCACTGCATAAGGAATACCCGCCAGCGGAGGCAATGTTGCGCCGCTGGCCCGGATTTTATCAACTTTTGCAGCTTCACTCAGCATGCGTTCACGGGTGATATGCGTATAAGCATTGATGACCGGATTCGCCTGTTCAATGGCATCAAGCGCGAAAGTGGCTATTTCCCTGGCGGAGATATCCCCCTGCGCAAGTGCCCGATGTAACTGGCTTATCGTAAAGTGATCAAGCGATTTCATGCGCGATATACCCCGGCAATCTCCAGTCGGGCATCGAGCGGTAAATCCATCAGGGGTTGCGCCATTTGGGCGATGCGGCTGAACTGCACCAGCAATTCCTGACGACGTGCGTCGTCGAGTTCCAGCGCCAGAACGGATTCCATCTGGCAGATATAGGCGGCCCAGCTGGTCGCTGCGGATGTCTCTTTCATGCTGCTTCCTTATCAATTTTCATGAGCGAACTCTGATCAAAATCCGGCTGCGCTGCCGTTGCTGCGCGGGTCGGAGGCCCCTTCAAACATGCCGTTGGTATGGCGGACGATCGCGCCTGCGTGGCCGACGGCTTCGCTGAAATCTGGCAACAGTTCGACGTCGTGACCACGCTGTCTCAGGCCCGCCAGCGTCGGATAGGCAAAACGGCTTTCCAGTTTCAGTGAATCCGAACTCTCGCCCCAGGTACGGCCAAGCAGCCAGCGCGGGCCGCTGATCGCCTGCTGTAACGATTGTCCCTGGACCACATGGCGGATAAACACGGCGGCCTGCGTCTGCGGCTGTCCGTCT
Organism: Rahnella perminowiae; assembly: GCF_019049755.1. Classification (GTDB taxonomy): domain Bacteria; phylum Pseudomonadota; class Gammaproteobacteria; order Enterobacterales; family Enterobacteriaceae; genus Rahnella; species Rahnella perminowiae. The sequence goes on along the minus strand of NZ_JAFMOS010000631.1, from coordinate 17,181 downwards.
CCCCCCATTGAGCCGTAAACCATCGTGCGCCCGTCATATAAGCGTGCGGCGGCAGGATTAAGGGTATGGAACGGTTGTTTGCCCGGCGCCAGCGCCAGTAAATGCCCTGCATCGAGGCTGAAGGACGCGCCACGGTTTTGCCACAACACGCCGCTGCCCGGCAGCACCACGCCACTGCCGAACTCGTGATAAATACTCTGGATAAAAGAAACGGCCAGTCCGCTGCTGTCCATCACACCCATCCAGACGGTATCGCCCGGTCCTTTACCTTTGCCCCAGTCGGCAGCGCTGTGGGGTTTGATGCGGGTGGCGAGGGCATCCAGATATTGGGGATCCAACAGGCTCTGTGCATCCTGCGTCATCATGCGCGGATCGGTGATAAAACGGTCACGCAGGCCGAACGCCAGTTTGGTGGCTTCAACAATGCTGTGAATCGTCGCACTTTCATCCAGGGTTTCCAGCGGCAGGCGGTCAGTCAGGCCGAGGATCGCCAGTGAAACCAGCCCCTGCGTCGGCGGTGTCAGGTTGTAGATTTCGCCTTTACTGTGTTTGAGCCGCAGCGGCACACGACGCTGGGGCTTGTAAGCCGCGAGATCAGCGCGGGTGACCGGCATGCCGAGCTTTTCCATGTCGGCGGCCATATTGTCGGCCAGCTCACCACGATAGAAACTGTTCAGCCCGTCCTCGCACAGCATCGATAATGTCTGCGCCAGCTGCGGCTGGGTAAAGCGATTTCCGGCGCGGGGGACATCGCCATTAGGCAGAAAAACGTCGGCGAAGGTGCTGAAATTTTCAAGTTCGTGTTGTTTGGCACGGGTCGCAGCTTCCTGCGAGGCCGTTACCGGAATGCCGTCAGCAGCGTAACGAATGGCATCACGCAGCAGGCGGGAGAGCGGTTTTTGCTCGCCGCCAAATTCAGCCGACACATTCAGCGCTTCCTGCCAGCCGCCGACAGTGCCTGCGACTGTCAGCGCGGCTTTTGGTCCCCGATGCGGAATATGCGTTTCACCGGCATAGAAATCGAGAGTGGCGAGGGAGCCTGCGGCACCGCTGGCATCTATCGCCACCGGGTTTCCCTGCGGTGGCACAATCAGCCAGAAGCCATCGCCGCCCAGACCGTTCATGTGCGGATAGACCACGGCAATTGTCGCGGCCGCCGCCACCATCGCCTCGATGGCATTGCCGCCTTCGCGCAATACTGCAAGCGCACTCTGGCTCGCCAGATGATGGGGTGTGACCGCCATGCCCAGCGGCGCGCTGTTACTGTTAATCATGCGATGTCCTTTTTGAAACGCTTTTTTTATGCTGCCCGCGCATGCAGGGATGTGGGCGCGTAGGGATAAAGTTAAGCAAGAGGTGTTCCACATCGGCAGAATCTTCACGCTTTCACTCATAATTTAGCTTGCATTGGCAAGCATAGTGCATGGTATGTTCCGCTGAAACATTGGTTACAAAAGGGACGGGGATGAAACAGATTGATGAACGTCTGCGTGACCATTACGCAGAACTGACGCCGCAGGAACAGCGGGTGGCCGACTTTATTTTTGCCAGTATTGACGACCTGATGAGTTATAACAGCGCCGAACTGGCACGGCTGAGCGGCGTGTCGAAAGCCACGGTCAGCCGGCTGTTCAAGCGCCTGGGATATCCGAGTTACCGTGACATGCGCGATGAAATGCGCACCCTGCGCCAGAGCGGTATGCCGCTGACGGACAGTCGCGATGCGGTGCAGGGCAACACTTTGTTATCGCGGCATTATAAGCAGGAAATGGCCAACCTGACGCAGTGGATTAATCAGATTGATGGCGTACAGTTTGGCGCGCTGATCGCCGCCCTCAGTCAGGCGCGGCAGGTGCGCCTGCTGGGCTTTCGCAACAGTTATCCGGTGGCGCTGCATTTGCGTCAGCAACTGATTCAGGTACGCACTGGCGTGATGATGATGCCGCAACCGGGCCAGACGCTGGCTGAAGAACTGGTGGATCTGACTGTGCAGGATGTGGTGATTTTCGTCGCCTTCCGCCGCAGGCCGCGCATGGCGAAGGCAGTTCTCACGCAATTACAGACGATGGGCGTGCCGGTGTTGTTGATCTGCGAGCCGCAGGCCCAGACGCTGATCCCACTGGCAACCTGGCATCTGGCCGCGCCTCTCGACAGCGTATCGGCGTTTGACAGCTATTCTTCCGCCATGAGTCTGGCGAATTTACTCAGCAACGCATTGCTGCACGAGATGCTCACCTCAGGCCGGCAGCGCATTCATCAGATAAGCGATTTGTATAACGATCTGGATGAGCTTGAGCAGCGCTGATTCCCGTTTGCAGAACAAACTGAGCGCTTTTCTGGTGCTTTTGCACATTTTTAGTGCGTCATGATGGTCTTCTTTTCAGTCCTTTTGCCCTGGTTCAGGGCAAAAAAATCCCTCCTGATCGCATCCTCCGTTTTCTAATTCCTTGTGGCACCTTGATTTTGTCCGCATTTTTTTCGCTGTGCTGGTTTTGGCACATTCGTTGCAGAGTTATAAATATAAGAATCTATCGTTTCAAAAACCTTTCACCGGAGATAATCTATGAACATGAACAAACGGCTGTTGATGTGGGCAGGTGCGGCAATGTTGGTGCTTCAGGCATCTGCCGTCATGGCCGATCAGTTACAGGATATTCAGAAACGCGGCGTACTGCGCGTGGCCGTTCCTCAGGATTTCCCGCCGTTTGGTTCGGTGAGCAAGGACTTGCAGCCGGAAGGGTATGACATCGATATGGCACATTATCTGGCCGATAAGATGAAACTTAAGTTGCAACTGGTGCCGGTCACCAGCGCCAACCGCGTACCTTATCTGCAAACGGATAAAGTCGATCTGGTGATTTCAAGCCTGGGTAAAAATCCTGAGCGCGAAAAAGTCATCGATTTCAGCAATGCCTACGCACCGTTCTTCCTCGGCGTGTTTGGTGCGCAGGGGGACAAACTTTCCGACCTGAAAGCGCTGTCCGGTAAAACCATCGGCGTGACCCGTGGTGCAGTGGAAGATCTGGCACTGACAGACGTGGCGCCGAAAGATGCCAAAATTCAGCGCTATGAAGACAACAACACTACGCTGTCTGCATACCTGTCCGGTCAGGTGGAATACATCGCCACCGGTAACCTGGTGGTGGCAGCCATTGCCCGCATGAATCCGGCCAAGGCACCGGTTTCCAAAGTGATGCTCAAAGATTCGCCGTGCTACGTGGGTCTGCGTAAAGACGAACCTGCGCTGAAAGACAAAGTGAATGCACTGATCGCCGAAGGCATCAAAGACAAGACGCTGAATACGCTGTCTGAAAAATGGATGAAGGCACCGCTGCCTGCTTCCATCGGCGCGTAATCAGGGTTTGACGGAGATGTTTCATGACCTATCAGCTTAACTTTAGCGCGCTATGGCCTTATATGCCGGAACTGCTGGCCGGTTTATGGACCACCATTGAGCTGACGGTAATGGCAACGGTTGGCGGTGTCGCAATCGGCATTTGCGGCGCGGCCATCCGCTGCGGCAACCACAAAACCCTGCGTGCGGTATGGGGCGTGTATGTCGAAGCCATCCGTAATACGCCGTTTGTGGTGCAGTTATTTTTCATTGTCTTTGGCCTGCCGGCTATCGGCCTGAAAATGACCGCCGGTGAAGCGGCGCTGCTGGCGATGCTGATTAACCTCGGTGCGTACAGCACGGAGATTATCCGCGCCGGTATTCAGGTGACGCCGAAAGGCCAGTGGGAAGCCGGACGTGTGCTGGGATTAACCCGCAGCCAGACGTTCCTGCGTATCGTGCTGCCGCCGTCGCTGAAACGCATTTATCCGTCGCTGGTCAGCCAGTGCATTATCGTGATGCTCGGGTCTTCTGTGGTCTCGCAGGTGTCCTATGAAGAACTGACGTTTGCCGCCAACTTAATTCAGTCGCGTACATTCCTCAGTTTTGAAGTGTATCTGGTCACCACATTGTTCTATTTGATGCTGTCCGTCGCAATGCGTCAGTTGCTGCTGCTGGCCGGACGCCGTGTCTTTGGGAGTGAAAACTGATGATGACCTTCACCGACTGGGACATTGTGCGCAATCTCCTGCTGGCGGCGCGCTGGACATTGTTGCTGTCGCTGACTGCCTTTATTGGCGGCACGCTGGTGACGTTGCCGTTGCTGCTACTGCGTCTCACCAAACGCCGCTGGCCCGGAAGGTTTGTGCGTCTTTATGCCGAGCTGTTTCAGGGCACGCCGTTGCTGATGCAGTTGTTCCTGGCTTTCTTCGGGCTGGGTCTGTTCGGGATCAACGTCAGCCCGTGGACTGCTGCCGCGCTGGCGCTGACGCTGTATACCAGCGCTTATCTGGTGGATATCTGGAGCGGCAGTATTGCCGCGTTGCCGAAAGGCCAGTGGGAAGCGTCGCGCTGTCTCGGCCTGAATTTTGGCCAGACGCTATGGCGCGTCATCACCCCACAGGCGCTGCGCATTGCCATCGCGCCGACCGTCGGATTTTCCGTGCAGGTGGTGAAAGGTACCGCGCTGGCTTCGATTATCGGTTTTGTCGAACTGACCAAAGCCGGAACCATGCTCAATAACGTGACGTATCAGCCGTTCAAAGTGTTTGGATTAGTGGCGCTGGGCTACTTCCTGATGTGCTATCCGCTGTCCCGTTACAGCCAGCATTTAGAAAAATCATTGCGTGGAGAGAAACAGTAATGCCGCTGATCACCATCAATCAGGTTCAGAAATTTTACGGCCAGAACCACGTACTGAAAGGCGTGGATCTGGATATCGACAGCGGCGAAGTGATTTCGATCATCGGTCGCAGCGGTTCAGGGAAAAGCACGTTGTTGCGCTGCATGAACGGGCTCGAAGGTTATCAGGAAGGCAGCATTAAACTGGGCGGAATGACCATTACCGACCGCGATTCCCAGGCGCGTGATATCAGCCGTTCCGTGGGCATGGTGTTCCAGAGTTTTAATCTTTTCCCGCACATGACCGCGCTGGAAAACGTCATGCTGGCACCACGCCGGGTGCTGAAAAAATCTGCCGCTGAGTGCCGTGAACTGGCCGCACAGATGCTGGCGAAAGTGGGCCTCGCGGATCGCATGGATTATTACCCATCCAGCCTTTCCGGCGGTCAGCAGCAACGCGTGGCGATTGCGCGTGCGCTGGCCATGAACCCGAAAGTGCTGTTGTGTGATGAAATCACCTCAGCGCTGGATCCGGAATTAGTCGGCGAAGTATTGAAAGTGCTCGAGCAACTGGCGAAAGAAGGCATGACGCTGGTACTGGTGACGCACGAAATGAATTTTGCCCGTGAAGTGGGCGACCGCGTGGTGTTTATGCATCAGGGCACCGTGTGGGAACAGGGCGAAAGCCGGACGTTGTTTGCCAATCCGCAAACCCCCGAGCTGAGACAATTTATCGCATCCGTACGCGGCTTAAATGAGGCTGCAGCAAGCTAACATTGTAAAGGATTAACTATGTCAGATTTCATCTCTCCCGGACAAATCAACCCGCCAACCCGTCTGCTGATGGGGCCGGGACCCATCAATGCCGATCCGCGCGTGCTGCGGGCGATGGCGAGCCAGCTGGTCGGGCAATATGATCCGGTGATGACCGGCTACATGAACGAAGTTATGGCGCTGTACCGTGCGCTGTATAAAACCGACAATCAGTGGACGTTCCTGATCGACGGCACCTCACGCGCCGGTATTGAAGCCGTGCTGCTTTCCGGTATCCGTCCGGGCGACAAAGTGCTGGTGCCGGTATTTGGCCGCTTCGGTCATTTGCTGTGCGAGATTGCCCGCCGCTGCCGCGCCGAAGTGCACACCCTCGAAGCGCCGTGGGGCGAAGTGTTTGACCCGCAGCAAATCGAAGATGCGATTAAATCGGTGAAACCGCGCTGGCTGCTGACCGTGCAGGGCGACACCTCCACCACCATGTTGCAGCCTCTGGAGCAACTGGGGGAAATCTGCCGCCGTCACGGCGTCCTGTTCTACTCCGATGCCACGGCGTCCTTTGGTGGTAACCCGCTGGAAACCGATGCCTGGGGGCTGGACGCCGTTTCTGCCGGTTTGCAAAAATGCCTCGGCGGCCCGTCAGGCAGCTCACCGGTCACCATCAGCCCGCGCTTTGAAGAACAAATCCGCCGCCGTAAATGCGTCGAGCAGGGCATCCGTACGGCGGATCATGCTGACGGTGACGAAGAGATGATTTACTCCAACTATTTCGATCTGGGCATGATCATGGATTACTGGGGGCCGGAGCGTCTGAATCACCATACCGAAGCCACCAGCATGTTGTTCGCAGCCCGCGAATGCGCACGCATTATTCTGGAAGAGGGGCTGGATACCGGTATCGCACGCCACAAGTTGCACGGTGGCGCATTACTGGCCGGCATTCAGGGCATGGGACTGGAAGTGTTCGGTGACCTGAATAACCGCATGAGCAACGTGCTCGGCGTGGTCATTCCGCCGGGCGTTCATGGCGAACAGGTTCGCCAGATCATGCTTAATGACTTCGGCATTGAAATCGGTACGTCATTTGGCCCGCTGGCCGGGAAAATCTGGCGCATCGGCACCATGGGCTACAACGCCCGTAAAGACTGTGTGCTGCAGACGCTGGTGGCACTGGAAGCGGTGCTTAACCGTCTGGGCTTTGCGTCGAAATACGGCGCAGGGGCGCAGGCCGCCTGGGATCATTACGCGGGAGGTCAGTAATGGCTGAAGCCTTTACGCTGGCTGCGGTTTCAGAAAGCGCAAAGCTTGCCGCTGAAAGGGTGATGGCGCGTTGCGACGCACTGGCCGCCATCAGCGAAACGCCGGGGCAACTGACCCGCGTGTATCTTTCGCCGGAGCATTTGCAAGCCAATCGTCTGGTGGGCGAATGGATGAGCGCCGCCGGGATGCGCGTCTGGCAGGACAGCGTCGGCAATATCTGCGGGCGTTATGAAGGGCTGGATGCGTCGGCACCGGCCATTTTGTTGGGATCACATCTTGACAGCGTGCGTAATGCCGGCCGTTATGACGGCCCGCTCGGCGTGCTGACCGCGCTGGAAGTGGTGGCGCATTTGCATCAGAACGCCATCCGTTTGCCGATGGCGGTGGAAATCGTCGGGTTCTGCGATGAGGAGGGCACACGTTTTGGCATCACGCTGCTTGGCAGTCGCGGACTGACCGGCACCTGGCCCGCCGACTGGCTGGAACGTCAGGACGCGCAGGGTATTACGGTTGCTCAGGCGATGCGTCACGTCGGGCTGGATCCGCTGAATATCGGCGCATCACAGCGTGCGGTCAGCGATTTTTGCGCCTATCTGGAATTGCATATTGAGCAGGGCCCGTGCCTGCAAACGGCGGACGTGCCGCTCGGCGTGGTCACGGCGATTAATGGCGCGCGTCGCCTTAATTGTGAATTCACCGGTCATGCGGGTCATGCCGGCACCGTACCAATGGGGCAGCGTCAGGACGCGCTGACTGCGGCAGCCGAATGGACACTGGCCATCGAAAGCATCACCACCGCCACCGGTCGCAATACGGTGGCAACCGTGGGTACGCTGGAATGTCTGCCGGGCGCGGTGAATGTCATTCCGGGGCAGGTGAAATTGTCGCTGGATGTGCGTGGACCGCGTGATGATGATTTATCGGCACTGCTGGAAACGCTGCTGGCGAAGGGCCGTGATATCGCTGTACGTCGCGGGCTGACGTTTGCCTGCGAACAGTTTTACAGCATCAGCGCGACGGAATGTCACGCCGGTTTACAGCATCGTCTCAGCCAGAGCGTTTTACATTTGCAGGGACAGGCGATGTCGCTGCCAAGCGGCGCAGGGCACGACGCGATTGCTATCGCCGAATGCTGGCCGGTCGGCATGTTATTTGTGCGCTGCAAAGACGGCATCAGCCATCATCCCGATGAGTCTGTTACCTCCGGTGACGTGGCATTCGCGGTGCAGGCATATATTAATACTGTGCTGAGTTTTGGTGAGGGACATTTATGACACCGGAAGCGTTCAATGCGTTATCCGAAACCGAAGCCGTTTCCCTGTTGCGCCCGCTGGTCAGTATTCCGGCCTGGGCGAAAACGGTCAGTGAGGCGCGGCCTTATTCTTCTGTGGAAGATGTGCTGCGCTGTGCCGAAGCGGCCTGTGACAACTGGACGCAGGAAGACATTGCCCGCGCGCTGTCTGCGCATCCGCGCATCGGTGAACGGGCCAGCGGCACCGGCAAAGAAGCGCAGCTTTCCCGTGGCGAACAGGCGACGCTCAATATCAGCCAGCAGGCAGTGACTGATGCGTTGCATGACGGTAATCTGCGTTATGAGCAGCGCTTCGGACGGGTATTTTTGATCCGCGCCAAAGGGCGCAGCGCAGAGCAGATTCTGGATAATCTGCAACGGCGGCTACAGAATTTACCGGACGATGAAGATCGCGAAACGGCGCAACAACTCAAAGAAATTACCTTGCTGCGTTTAAAGGAGATATTTCAGTCATGACCTCTGTTTCTAAAACGAAAGTCACCACCCATATTCTCGATACGTCGTCAGGGCAGCCTGCGGCCAATGTGCGCGTCTGGCTGGAAAGGGTGGAAGGGCACAACATCACGCTTGTCAGCGAAACCCAAACGGATGCCGATGGTCGTGCCGCAAAATTAACACCGGAACCGGTCGCCTCAGGGCATTACCGCTTGTGTGCGGATATCGGCGCGTATTTTGCCGCCACCGGTCGTGAGACGCTTTATCACTCGGCGATCATTGATGTGGTGATCGCCGGTGAACAGGATCATTACCATCTGCCGCTCCTGATCAGTCCTTATTCCTGCTCCACCTATCGCGGTAGTTAGACGGCGTCGTCGTCAGCCCATCAGCCTGTGCGGATGTTTTAAACGCACGCTTTTGGTCAGTGCAGCGTGACTGACATCGCGGTCACGGTTGCACTGACGCACCTGTTGCAGAAACGCCATCAGCAGCGGATTGGGCCGCTCGCGTCGTGACGTCAGCTCCGGTTGCCCCTGAACGCCTATAAAGAACGGATGATTGTTCAGCTCAACAGCCTGCGCCTGTTCACCACTTTCGTCATACCCTGAAACGTTCAGCCCCGCGCTTTCAAGCTCCGCCAGTAAATGCGGATTCAGATAGCGGCGCTGGTTGTAGCGCAGCAAAAATTCATTGCCCGTTTTATTGGCCAGCAGGGTGCCGCGGCGGGTGATGACCGGGTGATTTCCCAGACGGGGCTGGGTGTGTTCGGCCAGCGGTAAACCGGTTTGCAGGCTGCCGAGCGTTGACGGCCCGTGCATGACTACACGTTCCTGTCCGAGCACTTTCTGCCCCAGCGCAGTGATCATCTGATGCATGCCCTGATTAATCCCTAACACCGGGGTCTGGTTTTCCAGTGCCCAGGTGGCGGTTGCCAGCGGTCCGGCCTGCGCATCGCTGCGGGTGATCGTTGCGCCCGGGAAGATAATGCCGTCGACGTCAGCCAGTGTGCAATCAAGCTGGCTGCCCAATAACGTGGATGTCACATAGACAACATCAATGTTCATTGCCAGTGCATCGGCGGCGTCTCCCAGTGCAGCGAGCATTGCCGGATAACTGTCGCGCTGCTCGCTAAAATCCCCCACCAGTGCCACGCGCAGGGTTTTTCCTGCCCGCATGACCGGCTGTGAAACCGAACCTAATGCCCAGCGGCCAAAGGCATCGCGTCCCCAGCCGTTACTGCGAATTTTGCCGGTGATGCAGTCTTCCAGCTGGAATTTATCCTGATTGCGCACCACGGTTAATGATTCAGTTTCAATGCCCTGTGCTGTAATGAATGCGTTCAACTCTGCGGATAACGGTTCACGCAAGGGCACGACGATATCTTCTTTAAGTGCCCGATAAATCAGGGATTCAATGCCGGATTCCTCACCCGCATCACGCCCGGTCAGGCGCTCCAGCCACACCAGCCCGCTGGTTATTGCCTGTCCCTGCGCCGTCACGTGCTGGCGCGCATTCGGGTAACGTTGCGCATCATGACTGACGGGAAAATGACACAGCGGCAAAGCGCGTAGCTCAGCAAGTATCGCTGCCATCGCGCCGTACAACGCGGGTTCGGGCGTGGAGTGTGCAATAAAGGTGATGGTCATCAGGGGTCCTCTGTCAGATGTTTTTGCGGGAGTAGGAAATGCAAGAATTGATCCACCCGGGGTTGTTTTTACATGCGCTGACAAAAAGAGCGGCGCACGTCGCAAACCTGACGTTCCGCCATCCTTCACTGCTATAAAACGTCACGCTGTTCAGACCGGAACGCGCTAAGGTAGCGCCGGTTGTTCTAAGTTGTTCTAACCCGTTATTCACTGAGGAAGCATCATGTCAGCATCGCTTTATGGCAGTACAGCGGCACAGTTTGTTCGTGGTTTACAGAATCTTTCAGCATTACTGGAAAAGGGCGAGGCATGGGCAAAGGAAAACGGCAAATCAGAAGAAGAAGTCCTGAATACCCGTCTGGCAGAAGATATGTATCCGCTGGCGCGTCAGGTGCAGATCACCAGTGATATGTCGAAAGGCGCGGTTGCCCGTCTGGCTGGTATTACCGCGCCGGCGATGGAAGACAACGAAGTGACGTTTGCCCAATTGCAGGAACGTATCGCCAACACACTGCGTTTTATCGAAAGCGTGGACGCACAGCAACTGGAAGGCGATGAATCCCGTGAGATCGTGGTGAAAGGCAAAAACCGTGAAATGAAATTTACTGCACACAGCTACGTGACAGTATTTGCCATACCTAACTTCTATTTCCATATCACCACGGCGTATAACATTCTGCGCCATCTGGGCGTGAATATCGGTAAAGCGGACTTTATCGGCGGAAATTAACCGCGGCGGCCACCCAACAGAACGGTATAAAGTAAAAATGCCCCGGCAGAGACGTCCGGGGCATTTGTTTGTGAAGGCTGTTTAAGCGCTAAACCTTCTTAATCATGAAGCAAAAAAGTATCGGCATCACGCCAGGCCGGGAAGGTTTCGCGGTAATCCTGTAGCGCTTCAAGCGACAACTCGGCATCGATAATCATCGCTGAGCCCGGCTCAGCACGCGCCAGTTCTTCACCCTGCGGATTAAAAATCAGGCTGTCACCGCTGTAGTAATGGCCGTTGTCATCGTGGCCGACACGGTTGCAACCGGCAACATAAGCCTGATTTTCAATCGCACGGGCGGCAAGCAATGTCTGCCAGTGGCGGCTGCGCGGTGCCGGCCAGTTGGCGACGTAAAGTGCCAGATCGTAATCCTGCCGGTTGCGTGAATACACCGGGAAACGCAGGTCATAGCAGACTTGCGGCAGAATACGCCAGCCGCGCCATTCCACGATTTCACGACGTTTTCCCGGCACATAATAATTGTGTTCACCCGCCATACGGAACAGGTGGCGTTTATCGTAAAAATGCACTTTACCCTGCGGTTCGACCAGCAGAAAACGATTCACTGCGCCTTCCGTGGTGCTCAATGCCACGCTGCCTCCGATCATTGCACCGAGCTGTTTCGCCCACTGTTGCAGCCATTGCACGACACGCGATTCAGGCAATGCGCTGCCCGGTGCCTGCATGGCGAAACCGGTGGTGAACATTTCCGGCAAGACAATCAGGTCGCGTGCGGTCAGTGCACCGAGCAGGCCGTCGAAGTGTGCGAGGTTAGCCTCGCCGTCCAGCCACACCAGTGGCTGTTGCAATACGGACAGTTTTAAAGTTGACACAGGCGCTCCGAAGCCGCGTCCAGTGTAGCTTCCTGTTTGGCGAAGCACAGCCGGATCAGTTTATGTGGGAAAGGCGCGGCGCAGAAAACCGACATCGGAATGGCCGCCACACCGGCATGTTCAGTCAGCCAGTGGCAGAATGCAACATCATCTAAATCGGAAACGTCACTGTAATCGGCCAGCAGGAAATAGGTGCCCTGACCCGGCAAGACCTTCAGACGGCTGTTAGCCAGCCCCTGCGCGAGACGGTCACGTTTAGCCTGATAAAAGGCCGGTAATTCCTGCCAGTGTTCCGGCGCTTCACGCAGCATATCCGCCAGCGCCAGCTGAACCGGCGTGGTGATGGAGAAGGTGAGGTACTGGTGAACCTTGCGCAGTTCAGCGCTGATTATCGCCGGTGCCACGCAATAGCCCACACGCCAGCCGGTCATGTGATACGTCTTACCGAACGACGAGACTGCAATGGCGCGCTGACGCAGTTCCGGATGACGCAGCACACTGGCGTGACCTTCCGGCGCAAAACAGATGTGCTCATACACTTCATCGCTCAGCACGAAAATGTGCTTATCCGCAATGCTCTGCCAGAGCTGCTCAATGTCGCTGTGGCTCCAGACGGTGGCCGACGGATTATGCGGCGTGTTGATGATCACAAGCTTTGTGCGATCAGTGATGTGATCCGCGAATTCCGCCCAGTTAACTTTGAATTCCGGTGGCTGCAACTGAATACGTTTCATTACGCCGCCCGCCAGTTCTACCGCCGGAGCATAGCAGTCATAGCTCGGATCGAAAGCAATCACTTCGTCACCTTCCGATACCAGCGCGGTGATGGCGATATACAGCGATTCTGTCGCACCCGCCGTGATGGTGATGTCGGTGGTGGCATCCGGTGCATAGCCGTAAATCTGTTCGGTTTTGGTGGCAATTGCCTCACGCAGCTGTGCCGTGCCGGTCATCGGGGCGTACTGGTTCGCGCCCTGGCTGACGTGATAAGCCAGACGGTTTTTCAGGTATTCGGGGCCGTCGAAATCAGGGAAACCCTGCGACAGGTTAATGGCATTGTGTTTCTGCGCCAGCGCACTCATTTGGGTAAAAATGGTAGTGCCTAAAGCAGGAAGTTTACTTTCGGGGATCAGTGCTGCTGTGCTCATGGCGGGTCAGTACTCCTGGACCGTTGACCTGACAGGCGTCAGGTGTGCAAATAGCGATGTTGCTCACAATATAACACGATGTTAATATTTGGCAATCGAGACGCTTAGATGGCTAAATGCCAATTCGGTCTAAGCCGCATAACATTGAATATATCGTCAGTTTCATCCCGAACTTCGTCCCTCAACCCACAGCTTTTCAGGAATACGATGACAGAGAATTTGCAACTGGGCGCGCTGCTGGCGGCCTGTCACTGGATTGGACAGAAGGGCTGGAGCCCGGCGACGGGCGGCAATATGTCCGTGCGCGAAGGCGATGCCCATTGCCTGATCACTGAATCGGGAAAAGACAAGGGATCACTGACCGCAGAAGATTTCCTGCGGGTGGAACTCGACAGTGGCCTGGCACCCGGCGGACGTCGTCCTTCAGCGGAAACCGGGCTGCACACCATGCTGTATTCCCGCTATCCTGAAACAGGTGCGGTGCTGCATACCCATTCGGTCAATTCGACGGTGTTATCCCGGGCAGAACGCAGTGGTGCGCTGGTGCTGGAAGGTTATGAGATGCAGAAATCGCTCAGCGGCCAGACCTCGCACCTTGATCAGGTGGTGATCCCGATTTTCGACAACAGCCAGGATATTGCTGCGCTGGCGCAGAAGATCATGACGTCAGCGGAGCACACGCCGTTGCAGTATGGTTTTTTGCTGCGTGGCCATGGGCTGACGTGCTGGGGGCGGGATGTGGCCGAAGCGCGCCGCCATCTGGAGGGGCTGGAGTTTTTATTCCAGTGTGAACTGCAACGTCGCCTGCTGGAGGCTAAATGATCCGCGCTATTGTCACTGATATTGAAGGCACCACCACGGATATCCGTTTTGTACACCAGGTGTTATTCCCCTATGCCCGGCAGCGTCTCGCCGACTTCCTGCGCCATGAGCATGAACAGCCGGACGTCGCCGCTGCCCTGGACGCTTTACGCGCTGAAATCGACCGGCCACAGGCCAGCGTCGAGGCGCTGATCGAACAGCTCTTTACGTATATGGATAACGACGTGAAATCGACGTCGCTGAAAGTATTGCAGGGCATCATCTGGCGTACCGGCTATGAAAACGGTGATTTTCGCGGACATCTGTATGCCGATGTCGCGCCGCAGCTGGAAGCGTGGAAAGCGGAGGGGCTGCAACTTTGCGTGTATTCCTCAGGTTCGGTAGACGCGCAAAAGTTATTGTTTGGCTACAGTGATGCCGGTGATTTAACGCCGCTGTTCAGCAGATATTTCGATACCCGCGTCGGTGCCAAGCGTGAAACGGAATCGTATCAGAACATCGCTGAACAACTGATCTTGCCGCCGCAGGATTTACTGTTTTTATCGGACATTCGTCAGGAGCTGGACGCCGCGCGTTTAGCGGGCTGGAATACCTGTCAGCTGATCCGCGATGACGCTGATGAACTCAGCGATCATCTGCAGGTTAATCGTTTTGATCAGATAGCCTTAGAAACATTCTTATAAGAGGGTTGACCATGAGTGCATTAACGATTTTTAGTGACCAGGATCCTTCCGCACCGTTGTGGGAAAGCCGAGACGGAGACGCGATCGCCGCCGAACTGAGCAAAATTGATGTACGTTTCGAACGCTGGCAGGCTGACCGCGATTTAGGCGCAAACCCGCAGCCGCAGGACGTGATTGCCGCTTATCAGCATGAAATCGACAAACTGGTCGAAGAGAAGGGGTATCAGAGCTGGGACGTGATCAGCATGCGTCCGGACAACGAGCAACGCGAGGTGCTGCGCACTAAATTCCTTTCCGAACATACGCACGGTGAAGACGAAGTGCGTTTCTTCGTCGAAGGCGCAGGGCTGTTTTGTCTGCACCTGAACGGCAAGATTTTCCAGATCCTGTGCGAGAAAAACGATCTGATTTCCGTACCGGCCAACACCCGCCACTGGTTTGATATGGGCGGCTCTCCGTCGTTCACGGCAATCCGCGTTTTCGATAATCCCGAAGGGTGGGTGGCGCATTTTACCGGCGATAAGATTGCCGATGCGTACCCGAGAATGGGTGAATAAGATTTGCGTACTGCAGAAACAAAAAAACCACCAGAAGGTGGTTTTTTTGTGCTGGTCAGGTTAGCGGCCTTTCCAGCGGGCTTCGTTACTGATGTAACGCAAGCGCAACCCAGCCACAACATAGTCTGCTTTCTGAACAATTTTGTCAAGTTGGTCGACAACAAGTGTATGATTATGGCGGCCCTTTACGCCGTCTTAGCAAACGGGCACCGGTTTCAGAAAAGGATGTCCAATGACCGTCAACGCAGGCGCAACCCAGCGCTTGTTTTCACGGAGATATCACCGGTGGTGTTGACGTGAAGCGGTCTTTGCAAGGACCGCACAATGAAACGGTACATCTGTATCTTTATCGTTGTCACCGGAGCGGCAATGTTTCAGGGCAAAGGAAGTTGGAGTATCTCCAATAATTCTCTCTCTGTAACAATTGACGCATCGGGCAAGTAAGCCAGAAAGCCGTCTCGTAAGGGGCGGCTTTCTTTAGGCCTTTATCGCATTGCCTGCTTAGCGTAATTCGGTGAGCGCGGGCCATACAGCAGGCCATCGGTCTGAGATGCACTCAGCAGACGGTCGCTGGTGAGCCCGGCGATATCATGACCTTTGTCGGAAATCGTGCTGGAGATTTGCTTCACGGCAGCCTGAACCAATATGCCGATGATCCCACCGTTATTGTTGTTGTCATTTTCGCTGTCAGAAGCGGTGGCGTTACCGGTCCACAACACTTTGCCATTGCGTAAATCCACCAGTTTGGCATTAGCGGTCACACGGGTTTCGCTGGAAACCACCATGTAAGTGCTGCCGTAGCGGGTTATATCAATGTAAAGCGCGGCATCCGCACCGAAAATTTCACGCAGTTTGGCGGCGCTGACGGCACGAATATCTTCCGCACCGGTTATGCCGTTCTGCTTGAAAGTTTCCTCAACGACGGCCACCGGGAAGACATAGAAGCCGTCTTCAGCCAGCGGTGCGGTGACGGTAGAAAGCATGCTGTGACTGGCATTCACATCCGGAGAATGGTTCACCGGCGGGAGCACCAGAATCGATCTCGGTTTGCTCTCTTTAAACGCGGTGTAATCGTAGGACGCTTTTTTCGCACAACCCGTCAGCAGTAACGTCAGCACTACGCCGGTCAGCAGGAATAAACGTTTCATTTAACACTCCCTTTATTTTTCAGCAGGAAATCCATATAGGTTGCTGACTCCGGAAATAAACTTTTCTCAGTATTGAATTCCTGAAATGCCAGGTCGGTGTGGCCCGTATTGGCATAAAGCAATCCCAGTTGCGCGTGCAGGCCAGGTGGTACGGCTTTATTGGTGGCGCGGGATTTTTCAATCGATTCTTTTAATGACGCGATTTGTTCTTCAGGACCCACTTTGTCACCCTGATAATACTGGTATACCGTAGACTGGTATTTGTCCCAATTATAAAGTGACTTATCCGCCTGCTTTGCACAGCCCGCTAATAATAACGTCAAGGTAATAAGGCCACCCTTTATCACGGCGCTTTGGTTTTTACATATTGTCATTTTATAATATCCGTATTATTAATTAGCCGGACGCCATGCGCCGCTTTCGATTCCATTGACCAGATTATTCACCGCTTCGCGGATAGCTAAATCCAGCACTTTACCGTTTAAGGTTGAGTCATAACTGGCGGTGCCGCCGAAACCAATAATTTCGCGGTTAGACAGGGAATATTCGCCCGCACCTTGTGAGGAGTACACCACTTCTGAGGTCTGTACATTAACGACATTCAGGCTGACTTTAGCGTAAGCGATTTGTTGCTTGCCGCGTCCCAGGATGCCCCACAGCTGGTTATCGCCGACTTCTTTGCGGCCAAACTCAGTGACATCGCCGGTGATGACATAGTTCGCGCCTTTCAGAGTTTGTGCCTGGCCTTTGATACCCGCTTCTTCTTTAATTTCCGCCATATTCGTGCGGTCTAATACATTGAAGCGACCCGTTTGTTGCAGGTCAGTGACCAGAATGGTTTTAGACTGATTGCCCAGACGATCGACACCATCGGAGAAAATGCCACTCATATAACTGGAGCGGTTATCGAATTTACCGACAGAAATCGGGCTGCGCGGACCATTATATTGCGTGTTATAAGAAGCCACTTTCTGAACTTCTACCGTGCGTGATGATTCTGTTGCGCACCCTGATAATGTGCCTGCCGCAATAATTGCCGACAAAACGAAAACTGATTTCCTCATGTTACTATTCCTTGTCCATTTAACGTCTTATTAACGGGTAATAGCTGCCCGTTCC
>NZ_JAFMOS010000478.1 GCF_019049755.1 Rahnella perminowiae | reverse complement strand
GCATATATGTCTTTCAGTAATCCCTTAATAGCGTCCATGATTCTTCCTTTTCCGTGGGACCGCTCCCACAGAAAAGGAAACTACTCCTGCGTCCGGAAGTTGTCAACGAGGCAAACAGGCCGGAAGAATCAATACAGGGAGAAAAAGAGAATTATTATTGCAATCTGTGAGCAGATTCAAAATAAAGAGGATAAACGAATAAAGGATAAAAAAGCAGGGATTATCCCTGCTTATCCATCTTCTCAACGATCTTCTTCTCGACCTCAAACGGGTCGATACCACGCAGTTGCAGGCGACGGAAACGGATGATGTTAAATCCGTTCATCAACAGAAAACTGCCTTCAATCAGTGAGCCACCAATCGAGCCAAGCCAGATGTTGTGCGCTACCCAGCAACACGTAGAGCACCACATAATGCAGCGGGTTGTCAGTCCGCTGGTACGGAACAGTGCCCAGGTACTGACCACGGTCGCGCCGACGGGCAAGAGTTCCACCCAGTGGTGGGCACGGCTTAGCCCGAGCACCAGCGTCAGAACGATGAAAATCACCATAATCCACTGATTACGGGTACGCAGGGAAATCAGTGTGCGCAGGGAATTGAGTAAGGCGCTCATGCCTGCAGGGGCAGCCCCCATCATCAGAAAATGCACGCCAATAATCGCGCTGTAGGCAGAAAGTTGTTGTTTAAAGCGGCGGTCGCTGCGGTTGAAAAACATTGTGATGCCAACCATAAAGGCCACAACACCCACTGACTGGGCAAACCAGTAATACGTCATTTGTCAGGCGTCTCATACGTGAAATGCTTACGCTGCAAAAGCAAACGGCGCTTCATAATTGAAACGCCGTTTCATTCTAACGAGAAAACTGAATTGTTACAATGTGACACCGCTTTTAAAGATGGCTAATTCGCGGAAATCATTAAGTTCGTTTTTGGCTTTGCGGCCATCAGCGATCGCAACGATCAGATCCACAAATTCACCCAGCAACTGATCCATACTGACATCGTGGATCAGGCGTCCGGCATCAAAATCGATCCAGTGCGGTTTTTTTGCTGCCAGTTCACTGTTGGTGGCCAGTTTCACTGTCGGCACAAAGCCGCCGTAAGGCGTGCCGCGTCCGGTACTGAACAGCACCATATGACAGCCTGCACCGGCCAGCGCACTGGTGGCGACGGCGTCGTTGCCTGGCGCACTTAGCAGATTCAGCCCAGGCATAGTCAGGCGTTCGCCGTATTTGAGTACGTCCACCACCGGGCTTTGGCCCGCTTTTTGGGTACAACCCAGCGATTTTTCTTCCAGCGTGGTGATCCCCCCGGCTTTGTTACCCGGAGACGGGTTCTCATAAATCGGCTGATTATGTTCGATGAAGTATTGTTTGAAATCGTTCACCATGTGAACGGTTTTCTCAAACGTACTTTCATCGCGGCAACGGCTCATCAGGATCCGTTCTGCGCCAAACATTTCAGGCACTTCTGTCAGCACGGAAGTACCACCGTTGGCGATCACATAATCAGAGAAACGCCCCAGCAGCGGGTTAGCCGTGATACCCGACAAGCCATCAGAGCCGCCACATTCCAGCCCGAATTTCAGTTCGCTGAGTTTACCGGGCACACGTTTGTCGTCACGCATTACGGCATACAGTTCGCGCAGACGTTCCAGACCCGCTTCCACTTCGTCGTCAAATTTTTGCAGCGTCATGAAACGCACGCGCTCTTCATCGACTTCGCCCAGCGTTTCACGGAATACGTCCACCTGATTGTTTTCACAACCGAGGCCGATCACCAGCACCGCACCGGCGTTCGGATGGCGTACCATGTTTTGCAGCATCGTACGGGTGTTCACATGGTCATCGCCCAGTTGCGAACAACCAAACGGATGCGTGAACAGGTAAACACCATCGGTGCCTTCCGCATCATTGGTCTCTTTAAGGAAACGTGACTGGATCTGACGCGCGATACCGTTGACGCAACCGACGGTCGGGATCAGCCACAGTTCGTTACGGATCCCCACCTGTCCGTTTTTGCGGCGAAAGATCTGCACATCGCGATCCGCCATTTGTTCCGGCAGGCTGGCGAAGTCCGGCTGATACTGATATTCGTCCAGATCGCTCAGGTTAGTTTTGCCGTTTTGCGAATGGATATGCACACCTGGTTCAATCGCCGTCAGCGCATGCCCGATCGGCAGACCGTATTTCACGATGTTTTCCCCCGCCGCAATCGGGCGCAGAGCAAACTTATGACCACGTGCAACAGGCTGAGGCAACACCACGGTGTAACCGCCTGCTTCGACCTGCTCACCCGCGTCGATATCGCGCAAAGCAACGGCGACGTTATCAGCGGTATGGATTTGAATGATACTTTGCATAGTTGCTCTCTTAGCTGTAAGCCGCCAACGCATCGCGCATGCCACGGTCTTCAATTGACTGCAATTGTTCGGTCACTTTTGCCGTCAGACCCGGCACGGTATTCAGATCACGTCCCCAGTGTTCTTCATCCGCCAGCACGGTCTCGACCAGCCCGGCCAGCGGCAGGCTGCCGTTGCGCACGTTGCCCCAAAGTTCGGAGAAGCGGCTCAGCCAGTGTGCATCGTCCTGCAGCGGATAAATTTCACCGTTACGTTCGCCACGATAAAACGCCAGCAATGCTGCCAGCGCAAACGTCAGGCGCGGCGGCAGGAGCTGATTCTTTTCCTGGCTCGCCAGCAGTTGCGGCAGAATGCGGGTGCGGTATTTGGTCATACCGTTCAGGGCAATCGACAGCAACTGATGCTGGATGAACGGGTTGCGGAAACGGCTGAGTACCGCCTGAGCAAAGGACGTCAGTTCATCCTGCGGCAAATCCAGCACCGGAGAGATTTCCTCGGCGATCGCCAGTTCGACAAAGCGGCTGATTTGCGCATCATTCATCGATTCGCCCACGGTATTCAGCCCTGACAGGAAGGCCACAGGCACCAGTGCGGTGTGCGCGCCGTTAAGGATCGCCACTTTGCGTTCTTTATACGGTTTGATGTCGTCAACCAGGCGGATATTCAGCGGCAGTTTGTCCAGACGCAGTTCCTGAGCGAGACTTTTTGGCCCCTGGATCACGAACAGATAGAAGTGTTCGGCGCTGTCGAAGAAACTGTCCTGATAGCCCAGTTCTTCCTGCAGGCTGTCAACTTCACTGCGCGGATAACCGGTGACGATGCGGTCAACCAGCGTTGAACAGAAGGTGTTGCTGCTTTCCAGCCACTGAGTAAATGCCGCTGGCAACGCCCACTGTTGTGCGTAACGCAGCACCAGTTCCTGCAATGCTTCACCGTTGTAGTCGATCAGTTCACAGGGCAGCAGAACCCAGCCTTTATCAGCCGCACCGGAGAAATGTGTGAAACGTTCGAACAGTAACCGGGTCAGTTTGGCCGGGAAGCTGGCCGGAGGCGTATCGTCCAGACGGTCACTTTCCACATAGCTGATACCCGCTTCAGTGGTGTTAGAGAACACGAAGCGGATATTCGGATCGCGGGCCAGCGCCAGATACTCATCAAACTGATGGTAGATATTAATTTCACGGTTAACGGAGCGGATGATCCGGGTATCACGCACCGTTTGCCCTTGTTCGTTCAGGCCGCTGATGATGGTGGTATACAGGCCATCCTGCGTGCTGAGTGAAGGCGGGAAGTCGGTGTCAATCGGACGAACCACTACGATCCCGGCATCCAGATCGGTATGTTCGTTCAGCAGGTCGATTTGCCAGTCGACAAACGCCCGCAGGAAATTACCTTCACCGAACTGAATAATTTTGTCCGGATGTTGACGGCCAGGGAAGTCACGGCGATTTAACCTTTGCATCTCACATTCACCTTAATTTGCTCAGACTCCGGTCTTTGAGGGCGGGAAAATTGCCCCGTGGCCGTCGTTGTCTATTGGGATAATTGTTTGTTATTTAAGTATTTATTTTCAGGAGCGCAGGAACCTGCGCTCCGTCGTACTGCTCAGTTCCTGCAGATCAATTCAGTTCAATCTGGAAATACTGTTTCGCATTATCGAAGCAGATGTTTTTTACCATGCTGCCCAGCAGTTCGATGTCTGCCGGTGCTTCGCCATCTTCCACCCAGCGACCGATCATCTGGCACAGAATGCGGCGGAAGTACTCATGACGCGTATAAGACAGGAAACTGCGGCTGTCGGTCAGCATGCCAACGAAACGGCTGAGTAAGCCCAGGTTAGCCAGCTGCGTCATCTGACGTTGCATACCGTCTTTCTGGTCGTTAAACCACCAGCCGGAACCGAACTGCATTTTGCCCGGCATCCCTTCCCCCTGGAAGTTACCGACCATGGTGCCGATCACTTCGTTATCACGCGGGTTCAGGCAATACAGGATAGTTTTTGGCAGGCCACCGGCCAGACCTTGTGCGCCCAGTAATTTAGACAACGGCTCAGCCAGCGGCTGATCGTTAATCGAGTCAAAACCGACGTCTGCGCCAATCAGCTGGAACATACGGGTATTGTTATTACGCAGCGCGCCAATGTGATATTGCTGTACCCATTCACGACGTTGATATTCAGACGCCAGGTACAGAAGAACGCCGGTTTTGAACTGAGCAATTTCTTGTGCAGTTGGCGTTTCACCACTCAGACGACGGACCAGAATGCCATCCAGCGTTGCGTCATCCGCTTCACCATAAACCACCACATCCAGCGCATGGTCTGACACTTTGCAACCGTGGGCCGCGAAGTGATCCATACGTTTTTTCAGGGCATCGCGGAGATCGCTGAAACGGGTAATGGACACATCTGCGGCAGCTTCCAGTTTCTTCATGTAATCCACAAAGGTTGCCGCTTCGATGTTGAAAGCTTTGTCCGGGCGCCAGCTTGGCAGCACTTTGATATCAAAAGCGGAATCCAGGGCGACAGCTTTATGATGTTCCAGTGAATCGATAGGATCATCCGTGGTACCGACCATTTTCACGTTCATCTGTTTCATAATGCCGCGGGCAGAAAATGCATCCTGCGCCAGCAATTCATTACCACGTTCCCAGATTTCGCCTGCGGTAGACGGCGAAAGCAGTTTACCGGTGATGCCAAACGGACGGCGCAGCTCAAGGTGAGTCCAGTGATAAAGCGGGTTACCGATAGTGTGAGGAACGGTTGCCGCCCAGGCGTCAAATTTTTCGCGGTCGCTGGCATCACCCGTACACATACGTTCAGGCACACCGTTGGTACGCATTGCGCGCCATTTGTAGTGATCGCCTTTCAGCCAAATGTCATACAGGTTTTTGAATTTGTAGTCCTGCGCAATCAGCTCAGGCGGCAAATGGCAGTGGTAGTCAAAAATGGGCTCATCTTTCGCGTAGTCATGATACAGGCGACGTGCGAATTCAGTGTCGAGAAGGAAGTCTTCCGTTAAAAACTGCGCCATCTTAAGTTCCTCATCATCAATTCTGTAGAGTTATCACTCAATGGTGCGAAGTTATCACACCAATTTAAGCTATCGTCCAGTACTTTTTAACGGACAAAAGCCGCTAAACCGCCTGATTTCATTCCAAAAAAACAAACTAATTCTCTGTAAAACAATGGCTTTATCGCCATCAGGTACTGGTGCTTATTATCCTCACAATCAGAGTGTCATTTTGTGATGTCACTCAAACTTTAAATCTGTATGACAAGTTAATTGATGCCCAATGTAATAAAAGTTCGGTGTTTCTTTAATTACACCTTTCCCTTCAGCCTGCCCCCGCCCGTGCCACAGCGGAGCACCATCGCGTAAGGCTCCGGCGAAAGGATGCTCATTTGTCGTACGGATTATCTCTCATAAATGAACAAATAAGGCCGTTCATTAACTGTGCGTTTTAAATGTGATCGTTTCGTAAAGTTGTTACACCAATTACGTTTCGATAATCAGATTGTCATTGTTACTGATGGTTCTAAAAGTGTGAAGCCGATCATGCTAAAGGCCACTTTCATTGTAAAATCAAGTAAATAAGTCTGTAGTTAAAAAACTTACGTAACCACACAATATAAATGTGGTTTTGTGATGTCATTCAAATTTTAAATATGTATGACAAGTTATCTTTGCATCGCCCGGACAAGAGCGTCAGAGATTACCTGCCACGTCCCTTCGCTGTTGCCCGGGCAAAACACTTCCCGGGTGCAGTCATCCCTGGCGAAGCAGTAATTCTGGTGTTCAGGACGTTCATCGGACACTTACGCACAGATAACAATAACGCAGTGCGTAATAACACGGGCAGCTCCCAGTGAAATCATCTGGCGGCCACGTTCCCGAAAATACTTTAAGGAAGCCAGAACCCCACGCTTGTTCAGGTGGTGCGAAATGCGCCCTGACAGCCTGATGTTGTCAT
Source organism: Rahnella perminowiae (assembly GCF_019049755.1). Lineage (GTDB taxonomy): Bacteria > Pseudomonadota > Gammaproteobacteria > Enterobacterales > Enterobacteriaceae > Rahnella > Rahnella perminowiae. The sequence goes on along the minus strand of NZ_JAFMOS010000478.1, from coordinate 5,424 downwards.
CGCCGGATTATTTACTGGGAGAGAGTTAAATGGGTAAGATTAAAGGGTTACGCTGGTACATGATCGCCCTGGTGACATGCGGTACTGTATTAGGTTATTTGACACGTAACGCCATTGCAGCCGCAGCGCCAACGCTGATGAGCCAGTTAAACATCACCACACAGCAATATTCATACATCATCGCCGCCTATTCGGCCTGCTATACCCTGATGCAGCCGGTCGCCGGTTACGTTCTCGACGTCATGGGCACCAAAGTAGGCTATGCCATGTTCGCCATCATGTGGGCAGTCTTCTGTATGGCGACCGCGCTGGCGAGCAGTTGGGGTGGCCTGGCTATCGCCCGCGGTGCCGTCGGTATGGCTGAAGCCGCGATGATCCCTGCCGGCCTGAAAGCCAGCAGTGAATGGTTCCCGGCCAAAGAGCGTTCTATCGCCGTAGGTTACTTCAACGTCGGTTCATCAATCGGCGGGATGATTGCGCCGCCACTGGTCGTCTGGTGTATCGTGATGCACAGCTGGCAACTGGCCTTCATCATTACCGGTGCACTGAGCCTGATCTGGGCGCTGAGCTGGCTGGTCTTCTACAAGCATCCTAAAGATCAGAAGAAACTCAGCACTGAGGAACGTAATTACATTCTGGAAGGTCAGGAAGCACAGCATCAGACCAACAACGGCAAGAAAATGTCTGCCTGGCAGATCCTGCGTAACCGCCAGTTCTGGGGCATCGCGCTGCCACGTTTCCTGGCGGAACCTGCCTGGGGGACGTTCAATGCCTGGATCCCGCTGTTTATGTTCAAAGTGTATGGCTTTAACCTGAAAGAAATCGCGATGTTTGCCTGGATGCCGATGCTGTTTGCAGACCTCGGTTGTATCCTGGGCGGCTATCTGCCACCGTTATTCCAGAAGTACTTCAAAGTTAACCTGATCGTTTCCCGTAAGCTGGTCGTGACCATGGGGGCGGTTCTGATGATTGGCCCTGGCATGATTGGCCTGTTCACCAGCCCTTACGCCGCTATCGCTTTATTGTGTGTAGGTGGTTTTGCTCACCAGTCACTGTCCGGTGCGCTGATCACTCTGTCTTCTGACGTGTTCGGTCGTAACGAAGTGGCTACCGCCAACGGTCTGACCGGGATGGCAGCCTGGATGGCAAGCACCATGTTTGCTCTGGTGGTCGGTGCGCTGGCCGATACCATCGGTTTCAGCCCGCTGTTTGCGGCCCTTGCTGTCTTCGACCTGCTTGGTGCCATCATCATCTGGACAGTCTTGCAGAACCGTTCTGCTGTAGAACCTGTCCCGGCTCCGCTGAAAACCGCGAAAGCCTGAGTTCTTGTTTGTCAGCCCGGTAAGTATCTTTACCGGGCTTTGCTTTTTCTGCCCTTTCTGCGGTGCCTTTCTGTCCAATGTACGGTGCATCAACCTTTCGTAAAACGTATACTGGCACTGGTATAATAAATTTACAGGTCTGTCCGACACTCACTTCTTACAGGTTTCACTACTTTAAAGAGCACTCATATGGAATCCACAGACACCAGACGCCTCTATCAACAACTGGCTGCCACGCTCAAGGAACGCATCGAAACAGGCTTATATCCGGTTGGCGAGAAGCTGCCCGCCGAACGTCTGATTTCCGATGAAATGGATGTCAGCCGCACGGTCGTGCGTGAAGCGATTATCATGCTGGAAGTTGAAGGTTATGTAGAAGTCCGTAAAGGGTCGGGAATTCATGTGATGTCCAATCAACAGCGCCACCTTGTGGTGACCGATTGTGGCAGCGAGTTTGGTACCGCCGGTCCGTTTGAGCTGTTACAGGCACGTCAGTTGATTGAAAGTAACATCGCTGAATTCGCCGCCACGCAGGTCACAAAGCAAGACATCATGCGTTTGATGGAGATTCAGGAGCATGCGCGCCAGGAAGACCGCTTCCGCGATTCCGAATGGGATTTAAAATTCCACGTGCAGGTGGCACAGGCCACACAGAATAATGCCCTGGCGACTATCGTGGAAAAGATGTGGAGCCAGCGTTTGCATAACCCGTACTGGCGCAAACTGCATGAGCACATCGATGAGAAGTCTATTGAGAGCTGGTGTGAAGAACATGATCTGATTTTGAAAGCCTTGATCCGCCGTGATCCGCACGCCGCCAAACTGGCGATGTGGCAGCATCTGGAAAATACCAAACAAATGCTTTTCCGCGCCACCAGCGATGATTTCGAGTTCAACGTAGACCGTTATCTTTATTCAGAAAACCCGGTTGTTCATCTCGATCCGCCGTTACTGAATACTAAATAAATTCCCCTTAAGGCAGGTTAATTCCCCCAACCTGCCTTTTTCCAGCTTCTGCTTTCTCCCCGTCAATCCTGTCAGGCACTGTCGAGTAGTGTCAGTCAATGTAAAACCCTTTTCCATAATGTGCTTCAGACTTAAATGATCGGTCTCAACACGCTATATTTACCTGTCTGAGTTATTGTTATTTTGTTACAGTTAGACCACTTTTTTTACCCGTTCAGGCCCGGTTAAACAGGCGCCGGGACGCGTAAATCCCCGAAGAACTCATGACCAGAAGCCCGCCAGGGAAAAGGCGACCTTATCAGTAAAACAGGCAGCGTCGAGACGAATTCTCCGCTGATGTCTTTCGCTGACCCACTGAAAATGATGGAGTTTTACTACACCGATGGAAATTATCAGTTCGCTTATCGATGCCCTCTGGCAGCAAGATTATAAAACTCTGGCTAATCCGCAATTAGTCTGGGCGTTGTACCTGATTTTATTCATGATTATTTTTCTGGAAAACGGTTTGTTGCCTGCGGCTTTTTTGCCGGGCGACAGCCTGCTGATCCTGGTGGGCGTGTTGATCGCCAAAGATGCCATGAATTTCCCCCTCACCATTTTCCTGCTGACCAGTGCGGCCAGCCTCGGTTGCTGGCTGAGTTACGCTCAGGGAAAATGGCTGGGCAACACCCGAATAGTACAAAGCTGGCTGGCCCATTTACCTGTGCATTATCATGAACGTGCGCACGCACTTTTCCATAAACACGGTCTTTCCGCCTTGTTAGTCGGGCGTTTTCTGGCCTTTGTACGTACACTGCTGCCAACCATTGCCGGGCTGTCAGGCCTGAGCAACAGCCGTTTCCAGTTTTTCAACTGGGCCAGCGGGTTGTTGTGGATCCTGATCCTGACCTCGCTGGGGTATTTCCTCGGTAAAACCCCGCTGTTCCTGAAGTACGAAGATCAGGTGATGAACTGCCTGATGCTGCTCCCTGTCCTGCTGCTGGTCGGTGGCCTGGTCGGTTCGATTGTCGTGTTGTGGCGCAAAAAACATGCAGACCGACAGAACAAAGGCAAGAACGCATAATGAAGCGCAGATTGTTCAAACGTTCATTTATCTGGCCTGTGCTGCTCATACTGCTGGCCGCCGCCGCTATGATCGGGCTGGCAGTATCACGTCTGCCGGCACCGGCCGGCGCGCTGCAAATCCGCCCCGCCAGAGCGGGCATCTCCTTACCTGACGGTTTTTATGTATACCAGGGGCTAAGCCAGCACGGTATCCATATTAAAAGCATTACGCCACTGGATGATGCTTTGGTGGTGCAACTGGACACCGCCTCACAACGCAAAATGGCCGAAACCGTATTACAGGACATTTTGCCAGCCGGATTCATCATCCGGTACTACGAACCTCCGCATGATAAAACCTGGGTGGCTAAACGGGATCTTGACCGCATCAAATTTGGATAAGAAAACGCGCAGGATTTGTCTCATATCACCGCCTATTCAGCGGTGATATGATTTAGACGCTACACATTCAGAAAAAAATCATTAATGGAATTAAGTGCCACACTCACTTAAACGTCAAAAGGAAACCTGACGATGAAAATCACGCTATCTGCCCTCACGCTTGTTCCTGCATTGCTGTTCACCACAGCCGCTTTTGCCGCACCTCAGCCGGAAAGTTGTGTAACCAAACAACAGGAAATCCAGAAACAAATCGGCGAAGCCCGTGCGCATAACAACCAGAACCGCATTGACGGTCTGGAGAAAGCATTACGTGAAAATAAAGCGCATTGCACCGATGCAGGTCTGAAAGCTGAAAACCAAAAACGTGTTGATGAAAAACGTGAAAAAGTTGCCGAACGTGAGCAGGAGCTGAAAGAGGCTCTGGCCAAAGGCGATCACGAAAAAATCCTCAGGAAACAGCAAAAACTGGAAGAAGCGACGTCAGAACTCAAAGAAGCGGAAGGCCATTAATCGCTTTTCAGCCTGACAGATTTTATCCCATGCCACAGCGGATTTTCAGTGATCTTGCCTTTTGAAACAGATGATTCGCATTTGCGATCACCCGAATATCCGCTATGTTAAAAGTTCGAATCAGTTAACGTATGGAGTGACTTACACATGGCTAGTAATACATCAGAACAACTGCGCGCTGAACTCAAGTCATTGGCGGACACCCTGGAAGAAGTTCTCCAGACCTCTACCGACAAGCCGAAAGCTGAACTCGATAAACTGCGTGGTAAAGCAGAATCCCTGCTCAAAGATACCCGTGAGCGTCTGAGTGACACAGGTGATAAAATTGCCTATCAGACCAAAGAAATTGCCGGCAAAGCTGACGATTATGTGCGTGAAAAACCCTGGACGGGCGTCGGTATTGGTGCCGCGGTCGGTGTTGTGATTGGCGTTCTGTTAGCCCGCCGCTGATTATGGCTGAACCAATCAAACCTGCGCCACAAGGGCCGGGAAAAGGGTTATTTGACATCGTTTCACGCATTGCTACCGTGGTGGTAAGCATTGTTGAAACACGTGTCCGGCTGGCCGTGGTTGAGCTGGAAGAGGAAAAGGCCAATATTTTCCAATTGCTGCTCATGGCTGGCATTACCCTGATATTTACCGCCTTTGGTCTGATGAGTTTGCTGGTGGTTTTATTCTGGGCCATTGACCCGGCCTATCGCCTTACGGCGATAGCAACGACGACCGGCGTGTTGCTGCTTCTGGCGGTGATCCTGGGTGCGATGACGCTGGCGAAAGCCAAACGTTCAACCCTGCTTAGCCTCACCCGTAAACAACTGGACATCGATCGTGCCCTGCTGGAAAAGGATGACGAGCTATGAGTATCCCGAACCGTGCTATCGAAAAAGTCAGGTTGATGCGCAAAATTGAGCGTCAGCGCAGCGAGCTTTCTCAGGCCGGTTCAGACTGGCTGGATGCCACCGCGAAAGTGGATCACTATTGGGTAAAACTCGTGGATATGCGTAAATATCTGGTTGTCGGCTCCAGCCTGCTGGCCGTTTACGGTATTCGCCACCCCAGCGCAGTGGTTCGCTGGTCACGGCGCGCTTTCGGCATCTGGGGCACCGTAAAATTGTTCCGTAAAACCCTCGGCAACAAATAGTCTCAACCTCCGCAAGCAAAACGGGCTGATGGGCAAACC
>NZ_JAFMOS010000479.1 GCF_019049755.1 Rahnella perminowiae | reverse complement strand
GAATCATATACAAGAAAGCAGTGCAGGAGGTGAGAGATGAATTTTCTCGACTGGATGATTGCGGCTGGCATCCTTCTACTGACTATGTCGATGCTGACTGGCTGGTTAAATAGAACGCCTGTGCCTATGTTCGGTCTTTATTTAGTTGTCGGTATCGCTTGTGGTCAATGGGGACTGGGACTGGTAAATATCGATGTTTTTAGGCATACCTCTATGATCAGCCGGGCGACGGAAATTGCTATGGCGGCATCATTGTTTATTACCGGGTTAAAATTGCGTTTTTCCTTTAGTGCGCCGGTCTGGAAAATTGGCGTGGTTCTGGCGCTTCCCACCATGTTATTAACCGTCGGCGGTATGATGCTTATTGCACACTATCTGGCGGGCTTTTCCTGGCCCATCGCGTTGGCCTTTGGCGCGATTGTCGCGCCTACCGATCCGGTGTTAGCCAGCCTGGTGGCTGTCAATGACGCCAGAGACAGTGACTGGCTCAGGTTGTCATTATCCAGCGAAGCCGGTCTCAATGACGGGACGGCATTACCTCTGTTGATGCTGGCATTGATTTTCTTTCATGCAAATGAAGCCCCTCTTTCCGCTGATCAGTGGATCCACTGGCTGTCCGTTGACCTGCTTTGGGGATTATTCGCAGGTCTGACCCTCGGCTTCGGGCTGGGCAGGGGCGTTGGCCTGCTCGCGACACGCTCACGACATTTACAACAGGATGTAGCTCCCAGTGATTTCATTGCGCTCGCACTGATGGCCCTGAGCTTCTCACTGGCGACCTATATAAACGCTTCGGCTTTTCTGGCCGCTTTCGCGGCCGGGGTTGGGCTGCGCAGCGCTGAAGTTAGCGTACAAAAACGCCATAAACAGGATGATGAGAACGGTGAAATCCCTCCCGCCGAAACGATGGTAAATCCTCATTCCCGGCACCGTCTTGAGGAACAGGGGCCGGTGAAGTCCGTCGGATTAGTTATCGGTGACGCGTTATCTTTTGGGGACACGGTCGAACGGCTGCTGGCTGCAACCTTAGTTATTTTATTGGGCATGACGTTAGCGCTGCATTGGGATATTGATGGGCTGATGCTTGCTGTGGGGTTGTTTGTGGTTGTGCGTCCGATAGCCATGTTACTGATGACCTGGGAAATGGCCTATTCCTGGAAACAGCGAATGATGATGGGGTGGTTAGGTATTCGGGGTATTGGCAGTATTAATTATATCGCTTTTGCCCTTCTTCACGGTTTGCAAGGCGAAGAAGTAACCAGAATGGTTAACTGCGCAGTGACATTAATAACGTTCAGCGTACTGCTGCATGGTGTTACGGTTGGGCCGCTGCAGAAATGGCGGCGTAAGAAAAAATAGCTATATTGGCGAAGACGTAGCCGCTGATTGTCGCGAAATCATTATTTGCCGCTAAAGTTATTATAAGCACGGTTCAGAATAGGGTTTAAAACAGAGAGTGAAGCGATGAACAGTGACTGGTATAAAAATGCCATTATTTATCAGGTTGATACCGCTTATTTTTTTGATGCGAACAACGACGGAATTGGCGATATCAGCGGTATTCTTAAACACCTTGATTACATTCGTGGTCTGGGGGCTAATGCACTCTGGCTGACACCTTTTTATCTGACTCCTTTCCGAGATGACGGATACGACGTAAAGGACCATCTCACAGTAGATCCGCGTTTTGGTGATATCGCCGATATGGTGATGCTGCTTGAACAGGCTGAAGAAATGGGACTGCGGGTGATAATTGAATTAATTTTACAGCATACCTCAAGCGAACATCGATGGTTTCAGGAAGCCCGGAAAGACCGTCATTCGCCGTACCGCGATTATTATATCTGGGCAGATGAACCCCCTGAAAATGACGATCCTCCCATGTTTCCCGGGGTAGAAAAGAGTGTCTGGAGCTGGGATGAGACTGCGCAGCAGTATTATCGACATATGTTTTATCATGATGAGCCGGACTTAAATCTGGCTTGTCCCGCCGTGATAAATGAAATTGAGCGGGTGATCCTGTACTGGCTCCGGCTGGGTGTTTCCGGATTCAGGCTTGATGCCGCTTCGCACCTGATAAAACAAGCCGGAAAAGGAGATGTCAAAAAAGGTCTCGGGTTACTGAATCATTTACGAAATTTTGTCGCCGTCCGGCACCCCGAAACTATTTTATTGGGCGAGGTTGATGTTCCGCCACAGCAATATAGCGATTATTTTGGCGATAATGATCGCCTGCATATGTTACTGAGTTTCTCACTAAACAAGGCGATGTTTCTTTCCTTCGCACATAAAGATGCCCGCCCCTTGGTTAAGGCGTTGGATGATATTCCCACCCCACCGGCAAGGGCCTGTCTGGCTAACTGGTTGCGTAACCATGATGAACTGGATCTGGCGGGATTAAGCCCGGCAGAACGACGTGATGTTATAAAAGAATTTGGTCCTGAACAGGATACGCATATCTATCAGCGCGGACTGAGACGACGCTTAGCTTCAATGTTTGAAAATGATACAGCAAAAATTGCTATGGCATATTCGGTGTTATTTTCATTACCGGGCACACCTGTTATTCGCTATGGTGATGAAATTGGCATGAGCGAGAATCTGTCCCTGAACGAGCGGAATGCTGTAAGAACACCCATGCAGTGGGACACCACCCGGAATGCCGGTTTTTCTCAAGCTGAACGCGATAAACTGATCGCACCAGTGATGGTAAGAGGACCCAACCGTTACCGGCTTGTGAACGTCAGTAAATCACAAATTCAAAACCATTCACTGCTGCATCTTGTCAGCAACATGGCCCGGACGCGGCTAGGGTGCAAAGAAATAGGGTCCGGTACTCATAAAATCATCGATATGAAAATGCCCTCCCTTTTTGCCATTCGTTATGACTATGACGGGGATGCTTTGCTGATGATTACCAATTTAAGCGATAAAAAAGTGCAGGTTGAGCTAAACGAGCCAGAAATTATGATGCTCACCGAACTGCTTGCCGATGAAGAATATGCTAAGTCAGGACTATTGAAAGCAACAGACAGGTTTCCGGTCAATGGCTACGGCTACCGCTGGTTTACGCTCAAATTCACTCACGAATGAATGCAACGTATGCAATACCGAATTACTTTTTCCTGCCGCTTTTTCGCCATAATAGGGCACAAAAAACGGCGCTAAACATTGTCAGCGCCACTTTACCCGTTCGCGCGGGATCGATGGCAATAACACTGTCCTTCGCTTCACCGCTGAACTTTCCCTTGCTTGTGTGATGACCTTCAACAGGCGTATAGAGATTATCGTCTTCATTTATCGGGTGAGGTTCTGACTGCATTTGTCCTCCCCATGCTTTTTGGGACATCAGCTTATCCAGCCATCCCGGGAAAAACATATTGCCAAGAATGGACTGTACAGTGGATATCCCGACCCATAATTCCCTCGGGGCTAAAAGAGAGGCTTTGTATATGGCCTCCGCTATCGCTTCCGGCTGGTAAACCGGGGCTACCGGACGGGTGGTCCGGGGCAGCTTGTTACGCGACCATTCAAACTGCGGCGTGTTAACGGCGGGGAGATGCACCATCGTCAGCCGGATAGTTGATTTTGAGTGGATAAGCTCTGAACGCAGTGCGTCACTAAATCCCCGTATAGCGGCTTTCGCACCACAATAGGCAGATTGCAGGGGAACAGATCGATACGCCAGGGCTGAGCCAATTTGAATAATATGCCCGACGTTTTGAGATGACATAATTTTTAACGCCTCCCGCGTGCCATTAATGACACCGTGATAAGTGACATCTGTAACACGTTGATATTCTTGCTGACTCATTTCAGTGAAAGGGGAGATGACCGTACACATGGCGGCGTTTATCCAGACATGGACTGGCCCAAGGGTATTAACAATCTGAGTCGCGGCATCTTCCATCTGACCGGTGTCGGCAACATCTGCACTCATCCCAAGCGCGCGGACGCCTGTCGATTCAATTTCTTTGATTGTTGCTGTGAGACCTTGCTGGCTACGGGCAATAACAGCCACATCATAACCATGCTGTGCAAAGCATAATGCCGTGGCTCGCCCAACACCCGCGGTCCCCCCCGTAACCACGACTAAAGGCATAGAATACCCCCTGTTATTTCATTTCTGACATCATCTATCGCTGTGGAATATTGAGGACCGATATTCATATATCCCTATAATCAGCGCCTGCGTATACAGGCGGCAGGCACTGATTAGGATATTCAGGTCTTAGGCTTGATGATATCTGGCTTGGTGTTTTCAATAGGGCCGGTGGAACCAAGCTCAGCGCCCGTGACAGGGTTTATCGACGGGTCAGACTGGGTACGTGCTTTCATCGCATCCAACTGGGACTGCTGTGTTGCATCCAGGCTGACCGAGGCTTCACCCGTTCCGCCATCAACCGCAGGCTGAGGCTGGTCAACATACTCGAATGTCTTATCAGAATTCCAGCTACCACGGACAGTGCCACCTTCTGACATGTTGTAATAGACCTGAGAAAATTGTGGCAGCGGCGGTAATTTGCCCGGCGGGAAATTATCCTGGATCGCGTATAACGCTTTTTCAAAGGACTGCTGATGCGCGACTTCACGGGTCATAAGAAAACTGAGCGCGTCTTTAATCCCCGGATCGTCTGTTACATTGATTAAGCGTTCATACACGATTTTTGCGCGGGCTTCCGCCGCAATGTTTGAACGCAGATCCGCTGTAGGTTCGCCGATGGTGTCAATGTAAGCAGCACTCCACGGCACGCCGGCAGAGTTAACCAGTGCGGGACCGCCGCCATACAGCAGAGAGGTAATATGGCTATCATTCCCTCCACCGGTGAGAGAACGATAAAGGTCTGCCTCTTTTTCGGTCCCTTCAGCCAGCTCACCTTTTGCGCCTTTGTTCAGCATACCGACAATAGTACCGATAATTTCCAGATGACTGAGCTCTTCGGTGGCAATGTCGAGTAAAAGATCCTTCCTGCCCGGATCGTCATCTCCAATCCCTTGCGTGAAGTAGCGGCAGGCTGCCGCCAGCTCTCCCTGAGGACCGCCAAATTGCTCGAGTAATAAATTTGCTAAGCCGGGATTCGGCCCTGCGACACGAACCGTATATTGCAACTGCTTGATATGTTTAAACATGAAGTTTCCTCATTCAAATCGATGAAATATGGGTTGAGCAAATTAAGCCTAGAAAAGGAAAGGGAGATTAACCATAAATAAGGGAAGGATATGAGTATCTGATAACACGTTTAGGATTTTTCTGCATTGAGCAGTTAAAGAGGAAAACTGATCGCCTCAATAACCCTTTCTTTGAAGAGCTTCCCCTGGTGTTATCAGCCACAGAATGTTAATTACACGTATTAAAAGGTGGGAATTAATTTTCAGATAGACTGTTTCAGGATTCCAGCAATATGCCACACATCCAGATTCCCCTGCGCTGCAGCGACAGTCAACTCTTCATGGTCTGGAGAAAACCGAAGAGAAATCCCGTTACGGCGCAGGAACAAAACTGTTGATGCAAATGCCGTTCTTTTATTTGCGTCATTGAAACAATGTCCCCGCGCTATGGCCAGAAGGTATGCAGCAGCCAGAACGTATATATCATTCTCGCCTTCATAAATGTGGCGGTTTAAAATTCGGGTTGCCATACTGTCTATCCGGCCAGGATCGGCATAGCCTGCAAGACCTCCGTAAGCTGCAATCATACGTTCGTGAATACTGATGATGTCTTTACTGGAAAGAAAATAAATCATCGGTTTTTGAGTGCTTCAAGCGTTTGGCCATGTTCAGTAAACAACCAGTCAAAATCCGATTCCGCCTGTATTTTTTGCATTTTTTCATATTGCTCAGCATCAATGACAATGACAGGTTTTGCGGACCGGCGTGTGATCATGATAGGTTCACCGCCGGACACGCCATCAAGGACCGCTGCCAGTTCATTTCGGGCCGTTGTAAAATTTATCGCTTGCATCGTTATCACCTCAATGAAATGTACACCCCAGTTGTACAACTCAATGTACATTTAAAAATGGTATTTTTCAACGCCGCACTCATGACTATTCACACGCATGATTATGAATAAGTAAGGATCACTATGTTCAGTAAAGCACAGCGGGTTGCCTTTCCTGCACTGGTTATCTCGGTATTTTTGCTTACCGGCTGTCCTCCCGCAGCTGAATTCACTCAATGGGAACGTCCTTCTACGACGGAAGAGGGGGTAAAAGCCGCGATGACACAATGTGGTGATCCGGTTGGCTATACACTGAATAACCTGCCCAGAAATGAGCAGGCACTGCAATTCCTTTGTATGCAGCGTTTGGGTTTTACACGTAAGGACGGGTTTGATTTTTGTGAGGTGATGGGAAAACTTCCCGCCTGCGTTGAAAAAAAACAGGGACATCCGCTCAGTCAGTCCCAGCTCGAAGCGCTGCCGTTTGAAGCTGATGAAGGTTTCTATCCGATTAAACCGGATTCCAGCCGGTATGAGGACATGCAGGTCACCTGGCGTAAGGTGGGCGCGCCAGGGGGAGGATTGTCGACGCAAGTTGCCAATGATCGGGAAGCGCTGCCGGTGATGTACGCCTGCGGTTATCCAAAACCGCTCGGGTCGAATCTGGCAGTCGCCAGCATTGGACGCACAGCAAAAACCCAACGCTGCATGATTGATCATGGCTTTGAACCGAAGAACAAAATGATGCTGGTTTGCCGGCCTTACCCGCAGGTGACGGGATGTGAAAATTTATTGAAATATTCATCCGCATTAAATGAAGTCTCTCCGCGCGCATAGTAACTATCTGCAGTAAGCAGTCTGAACCTGCGCCTCCATCGCTATGATTCGATGCTTCACTCAGAATGCTGTTTCCAGTGAGTCTGTGACGCAATATTCATCATCTACCAATGGCAAATACCGCCATTTATCGAACGCGGTACAGGGATGTGAAATACCACAGCCCACCCAATCACCAGGCTTTAATGTATCCTCATCCGACAGCAACAAATATGCATGTTGATCGTTCACCTCGCGGATACGCATGCCAGAAGCCGCACGAGGGGCGCTGCCATCAACATTGCGCACCCACAGCGGATTCGGCAGGTCCTGGTCAAAGGGCACATCACGGCGTCCAAAATCAACAAACGCCAGCCCTGGCTCGGGGCGAGATAACACCCGTCCCCAGATCTCCAGCGCTGCCTCAAAATGATACCGGGCATCAGGTTGGGAAAACGGGGCGATGCGGGCATATAACCCGTTATCGTGTGCCATATAGGCACCCGATCGGATCAGCGGTGTGATCGGTAGCGACAGCCGGGCTTCGGTAAAACAGGTACTGACCACATCAAACCAGGCACCGCCACCGGCGCTGAGAATAATGGTGTCGCTGCTGAACAGCTGCTTCTCGGCCAGCAGCGCAGCGGTGGCGATCAGCATCTGACAATAATCTTGCACCCTGGCGATACCGGTGGCGTCACGCTCCGCCCCAAGCGCACCTTCATAACCCGCTACGCCGACCAGTTGCAGGGCAGGGCAGGCAGCGATCGCGGTCGCGATCTCCAGCGCTTCGCGCTGGGTACGGCAGCCGGTACGTCCGCCACTGACGGACATCTCCAGCAGTACCGCAATGCGGCTGTCGCTGAGATGTTGCTCCAGCAAACGAACTCCTTGCATTGAATCGACGTAGCAAAGAAAGCCATGGTCGGGATGCTGCTTTTGCCATTCGCCTATCCAGTGAATACCGGCGGGGTCGACCAGCTGATTAGCGAGAAATACGTTGCGAATACCAAACTGGCGCAGCGCCCGTACCTGCGCCGGGGTGGCAGCGCTCAATCCCCAGGCACCGCCTTCAGTGACGGCACGACGCAGGATCGCCGGAGACATAGACGTCTTAGCGTGTGCCGCCAGCATCACACCCTGTTCATGACAAAAATCTGCCAGCTGACGCAGATTATTTTCCAGCGCCGATTGCTTCATCAGCATCAGCGGGGAAAACACCATGTTGCTGGCAAATATCGGCGTGCCAGCCGGTAACGGCGCATCGCCGCGGCCTGCAACAGATTTAAAGCGTGGCGCGGGTTGGATCGCATCCAGCAGACCATCTGCCATCAGCGGAAAATGAATTGACATAGCGCCTCCAATTAATGCTCAAGCACACGTGACAAAAATTGCTGAGTGCGGGGATTCTGTGGATGAACGAAAATCTGCTCAGGCGATCCCTGTTCAGCAATTACACCCTGATCCATAAACACCACGCGGTCAGCGGTTTTGCGCGCAAAACCCATCTCGTGCGTGACCACGACCATCGTCATACCTTCACGCGCCAGGCTGCGCATCACCTCCATCACTTCGCCGACCAGTTCGGGATCGAGCGCCGAAGTTGCTTCATCAAAAAACATAATTTTAGGTTCAACCGCCAGCGCCCTGGCAATGGCTACGCGCTGTTGTTGTCCACCTGACAGCTGCGCTGGATAATAGTGTGCGCGCTCAGCCAGACCGACGCGGGTCAGGGCTGCCATGCCGCGTTTATTCGCTTCGGCTTCAGACAGTTTCTGCGCTTTAATCAGCGCCAGTGTCACGTTACCGAGCGCGGTTTTGTGGGGAAACAGGTTGAACTGCTGGAACACCATCCCGACATGACCACAAATTTCCCGGTTGCGTTTATTGTCGTGCAGCGGCACATCGTTGACCCAGATTTCCCCCCCATCGGCTGTTTCCAGTCCGCTCATAATGCGCAGTACGGTACTTTTTCCTGAACCCGATGCGCCAATCAGCACCAGCACTTCGCCGGGCGAAACATCAAGGCTGATCTCTTTCAGTACCTGAGTGGTACCAAACGATTTAGTAATACGGCTCAGCGTAATGGCGGATTTGCTCATGATAACTGACTCCTGGTTTGATGATGTTGAACCCAACGGGAAAGCGGAAAACACACAACGAAGTACAGCACGGCCACCAGACCGTAGATCACCACCGGCTGGCCAATGCGATCGACAATGGCCTGCCCCTGATGCATTAGCTCAGACATGCCGATCATGCTGACGATCGACGTATCCTTAATCAGAGAAAGATACTGGCCCACCAGCGGCGGCAGCACAATGCCGCGTGTCTGTGGCAGGATCACGCTAAAAAAGGTCTGGTATTTAGACAGGCCGAGGATCCACGAGACTTCCCATTGTCCTTTCGGCACCGCTTCGATCCCGGCACGAAACACTTCAGCGATATACGCGCCCTGATAAATGCTCAGACCCAGTATCCCGGCAGCAAACAGATTGATTTCATAGCCGAAATACGCCACGCCGAAGTAGATAAACATCAGGGTGATCAATACCGGGGTTCCGCGGAAAAGCTCGGTATATAACACGGCAACTTGTTGTGCGACTGGCAAACGGCTGGTTCGCAGCACGGCGGTGAGCAGACCGAGTAGGGTACTGCCGATAATCGCCGCCACCGACAGAAGCAGGGTGACACCCAGCCCCTTCAGCAACAGCGGTAACGAGCTGGTGATCAGGTCGTTCATAGCGCGTTCTCCCGCTTCAGTGGGTTAGTCAGCCATTTTCTTGCCCACCAGGCGGGCTTTTTTACCCGGGTAACCAGCGGCGGATGAAACATCCGTCGTCCTGCCAGATTACCGAGCCAGGCAAACAGGTTGCTGAGCAGCAAATACACCACCGTCACCACGCTGAAAGTCTGGATATAGAGCAGGGTACGGGCGTTGATCACCGTTGCCGTGCCGGTCAGTTCGGGTAAGGCAATCGCCGACAGCAGCGAAGTACCCAGTAGCAACTGGATCAGATTATTGATAATGGCTGGCCACACCGCGCGTGCGGCCTGGGGTAACACTACGCTGAGAAACAACTGACGGCGCGGAATACCGAGGATCCACGCGGCTTCCAGCTGTCCTTTCGGCACGGACTGAATCCCGGCACGAAAGATCTCCGACAAATAAGCACCGACGTTAATGCCCAGTGCCAGCACGCCAGCAGTAAAGGCGCTCATGGTGACGCCGAGCGAGGGCAGACCGAAAAAGATAATGAAAATTTGCAGCAACACCGGCGTATTACGGATGAATTCGACGTAGCAGTGACTCAGCCAGCGTAGCGGAGCTAACGCGGAAGCTTTCGCCAGTGCTGCCAGCAACCCGAGTGCGACGGCCAGCATGAAAGCGAGAAGAGTGACCTGCAGCGTGAGCCAGGCGGCGGTCAGGAAAGTCTCGCCATAACTCCACAGGGTTAGCCATTGATAACTCATGAATGGACTCCTTCCTGCGGCGTAGCAAAAGCTGCCACGCCGCAGGTGATCAGAATTGCGGGTTCAGTGGATAACGCGGTTTATCGCCAAACCATTTTTGATACAATCTGGCATTCTCACCGGAAGCGTTGATCTCAAACAGGAACTCATTCAGGTAGTTCAGCCACGCCTGGTCTCCTTGTTTCACGCCAAAAGCGTTGTACTCCAGCGGCACCAGCGCTTCGTTGGTGACGGCGAGCGTCGGATCAAGCTTGGCCTGATAAGCGAGGAAGTTGTTATCCTCGATCATCGCATCAGCCTGACCCTGTTTCACGGCAAGGATCGCTGCCTGAGAGGAATCGTATTCCTGAATTTTCACGTCGATACCCATGCTGCGCACTTCGTCACCATTGGTTGACCCTTTCACCGTCGCGATGGTTTTTCCGGCCATGTCATGCGCCGATTTGATACCGCTCTCTTTACGGACCAGCATCGCTTCGCTTGCCACCACATACGGATTGGTGAAGCCGATCTCTTTGGCGCGTTCCAGATTACGTGTGAAGTTACAGAACACCACGTCCACTTTGTTGGTTTGCAGGTTAGGGATGCGGTTGGCGCTGGTGGTGTTCACCATCTCCAGTTTCACACCCATCTCTTTCGCCAGCGCTTTCGCCAAATCGACGTCATAACCATCAGGATTGCCGTCTTTATCGTAAAAGCCGAAAGGAGCGAAACTCAGGCAATCACCCACGCGCAGCGTGCCACGTTGCAATACGGTTTGCAGCGCCGATTGAGGTGCCGCACCCGCCTCTTTTTTTTCTTCCGTGGGAGTACAACCGGCAACGGCCAGCATGACCAGCGTTCCGGCGATGATTTTTAACGAAATTGCATTCATTATTTTTCTCGCTTATTAAATAGAGACAACATGAAAAACATGAGTTATTAACGGACTGCCGTGGTGTTGGCGAATAAATAAAAATCTCAGGTAGTTATCAGATTAATAATATTATTTTCTATCGGCACGAAAGCATTTCATATCTACTTCCACTTTGCAGTCGACGACTAAATCCTGCACGCTACAAATACGTGCCGGTGGATTTCCGGTAAATATATCGCTGAAAACTTTATTAAATGAACTGAAGTAACGTGCGTCAGTTAATACCGCTGTAACGTGAACCACATCCTCCACTGTATAACCTGCCTCACGCATAATGGACAGGCAGTTATCAAACGCCAACCGGGTCTGTTCGATGATGCCGCCTTCCACCACTTCGCCCTCGCGCATTGGTGTCTGACCCGAGATATATAGCCAGCCATCGGCCTCTACTGCTCGTGCGAACGGCAGTTTTTGCCCACCGGTACCGGTGCCGCCTTCAATACCATAACGTTTGATCGTCATGCAACACTGCTCCTTTTTGTTCTGAGAATGCCCATTTGTACGGCATGGCAGTAGTCTGGTATATCGGACTATTATCTGCAATATCGGATTGCCCAAGATTTGCACAGGTTTTTTATTTTTGCAATATGTCGTGAGGAATTTAATTTTTGTGATGCCGTCGCGATCGCAAAATAAAAATGAAAGAAGCAAGTTTCCGAATGGAAATGTTATCC
>NZ_JAFMOS010000480.1 GCF_019049755.1 Rahnella perminowiae | reverse complement strand
GCTGGGGGGGACGGGAAGTTTCTGGCAACCGCAACTGACGATGCTGGCGGCGCATTTTCGCGTGGTGGTGTACGACCAGCACGGCACTGGCGTCAGTCAGGGCACAGTGCCCGCCGGGTACCGGATGGAAGACATGGCCGATGAACTGGCCGGCATGCTCAATGAGCTGGATATCAGCCGCTGTCATCTGGTCGGCCATGCGCTCGGCGGCATTATTGGCCTGCATCTTGCTCTGCGTTATCCGGCACTGCTGCAAAGTCTGGTGGTCATCAACGGCTGGACGAAACTCGACAGCCAGACGCGCCGCTGCTTTGAAGTGCGCCAGAATCTGCTGCTCAACAGCGGGGTCGATGCCTACGTGCAGGCGCAGCCGCTGTTTCTGTATCCGGGTGACTGGCTTTCAGCTAATGATGCCTTATTACAGAAAGAGCGCCGGCATCAGGTGGCGCATTTTCAGGGAATGGAAAACTTACTGCACCGTTTGCAGGCGCTGATGGAGTCTGATCTGACTGCCAGCCTCGGGCAGGTGATTACGCCGACGCTGGCGTTCAGTTGCAAGGATGACCTGCTGGTACCGTGGTCGCGTTCGGTCGATCTCGCATCCCGCCTGCCCCACGGCGAACATACGCAAATGCTGTACGGCGGCCATGCCATGAGCGTGACCGACCCGGAAACCTTTAACCCGATTTTACTGGACTGGCTGCGGCGGCATTCATCGTCATCTTCCGCCACCCCGTCCGGTCACCTGCCCACGGAGACATCATGGCCGAAGCATTAACCGCCAGCGCACTGGCAACTTTATTCACCGAAGCCCGCACACATAACGGCTGGCTGGATAAACCGGTCACCCGCGAACAACTTAAGACGGTTTACGAACTGGCGCGCATGGGACCGACATCGGCCAACTGCAGCCCGGTACGTATCGTGTTTATTCAGAGCCAGGCGGCGAAAGAACAACTCGCACCGGCGCTTTCAGGCGGCAATCTGAAAAAAACCATGACGGCGCCGGTCACCGCGATCATTGCCTGGGATGCGGAATTCTACGAACTGCTGCCGGAACTGTATCCCGCCGGTGATGCCCGTTCCTGGTTCACCTCCAGCCCGCAACTGGCACACGACACGGCATTTCGCAACAGCAGTTTGCAGGCCGCGTATCTGATCATGGCCTGCCGCTCACTCGGCCTGGATACCGGGCCGATGTCCGGTTTTGACAACACCATCGTCGATAAAACCTTTCTGGCGCAGGAAGGCTGGAAATCTAATTTCCTGATCAATATCGGTTACGGCGACAGCAGCAAAGTGTATCCGCGCGCGCCGCGCCTGGATTTCGACCGCGCCTGCCGCGTGCTGTAAGCATCACTGAAAAATCAGAGGACATCACCATGCCATCAACCCTGAACGCTACATTACCGGCAACCGGCCGCCCTTTCGCCCCGGTGCCTGCGGTGGAAAAACAAGCTGCCGCTGACCAATACGCTGCCGTTGAGAAACAAGAGTATCGCGATGCGATGGCGCGCCTCGGTTCGGCCGTCAACATCATCACCACCGACGGCCCCGGCGGACGCGCAGGTTTCACCGCCTCCGCCGTATGCAGTGTCACCGATTCGCCGCCGACATTGCTGGTATGCCTGAACCGTTCAGCCTCGGTGTATCCGGTCTTCAAAGAGAATCAGGTGCTGTGCGTTAACACGCTGGCCGATTGCCATGAGTCTCTGTCCAATTTATTCGGTGGAAAAACACCAACGGAGCAACGTTTCGAAGCCGCCCGGTGGATGCGTCTCGCTACCGGCTCACCGATCCTTACCGACGCGCTGGTGTCGTTTGACTGCAAGGTTACGCAGATCACCAGTGTCGGTACCCACGACATTTTGTTTTGTGAAGCCGTTGCGTTACGGCGCAATGACGACAGCCACGGACTGGTGTATTTCGACCGGCGCTATCACCCGCTGATGCGCCAGTTAGCCTGTTAACTCCATCCCCTCAACTTAGTAAGGGTCGTGCATGGCAAAGACTTCCTGGTTTCCACAATGGCGTAAAAGAGAAGGCAATCTGGATGGCGCGGTGATCGCGCCGGATGAACGGCTGCCGTTAGGAGCAACGGTCATCATGGGGCTGCAGCATACGGTCGCGATGTTTGGCGCCACCGTGTTAATGCCATTGCTGATGGGTTTTGATGCCAACATGGCGATTTTGATGTCAGGCATCGGTACCCTGCTGTTCTTCCTGCTGGTCGGCGGACGCGTACCGAGTTATCTCGGTTCCAGCGCCGCTTTTGTCGGGCTGGTGATCGCGGTGACCGGCTACAGCGGCCACGGAGCGAACCCGAATATCGGGGTGGCGCTGGGAGGGATTATTGCCTGTGGCGTGATTTACACGCTGATCGGTTTTGTGGTGATGGCGCTTGGTACACGCTGGATTGAGCGCCTGATGCCGCCGGTCGTTACGGGTGCGGTGGTGATGGCAATTGGTCTGAATCTGGCACCGATTGCCATTAACAGCGTGTCGGCATCCTCATTTGACAGCTGGATGGCGGTGATGACCGTGCTGTGTATCGGGTCGGTGGCAGTATTCACCCGCGGTCTGGTGCAGCGTCTGTTGCTGTTACTCGGACTGGTGGCGGCGTACCTGATTTACATGGTGATCACCAACGGCCTGGGGCTTGGCGCACCGGTTGATTTCAGCGCCGTGGCACAGGCACCGTGGTTTGGCATCCCGACCATTACCACGCCGGTGTTCAGTTCTCACGCCATGCTGATGATTGCGCCGGTGGCAGTGATTCTGGTGGCGGAAAACCTGGGCCATATTAAAGCGGTGGCGGGCATGACCGGCAAAAACCTCGACCCGTACATAGGCCGCGCGTTTGTCGGTGACGGTCTGGCGACCCTGCTTTCCGCCTCGGCGGGCGGTACCGGTGTTACTACGTACGCAGAAAACATCGGGGTAATGGCGGTCACCAAAATTTACTCCACACTGATTTTCGTTGCGGCGGCAATGGTTGCCATTGTGTTGGGCTTCTCGCCCAAATTTGGTGCACTGATCCACACCATTCCCGGCCCGGTGCTCGGTGGCGCGTCGATTGTGGTGTTCGGTCTGATTGCCGTGGCCGGTGCCCGCATCTGGGTACAAAACCAGGTGGATCTGGGACTTAACGGAAATTTGATCATGGTGGCGGTCACGCTGGTGCTGGGCGCAGGCAACTTTACCCTGAGCCTGGGCGGCTTCAGCATGGGTGGCATCGGCACGGCGACGTTTGGCGCCATTTTGCTCAATGCCTTCCTGAGCCGCAGCAAACAGGCAAAAATTCAGCCTGAAATAAAAACTGGCACAGAAGCTGCATTAAAAGATCACTGACGACCTCAGTTTCTCCTTAGCTCATCATTTTTGATGATCGCCAGCGGTTAGCCGGTCCACCCGTCCGGATTAGCCGCTGGTTTTTTTCTTTCTGCCTCCCGTACATTTCTTCTCATGCCATTTTCTCTCCTAATGCTGTTTCCAGCTAACGATTGCAAAATTCCTTCGTTCACCTGTCCTTTAAATTGGTTTGTTATGGGTTCAGCACTTTGGTTCTAAGAACGCCAAAGTCATCACCTGCAACCATGCCAGATAAGAAAAAGGGTTTAACGATGAATAACATTCGCCGGATTAACGCGGTTACCCGCGCACTGGCTTTAGGGGCACTTCTCACCAGCACATTTTCCGCCATTGCCGCTGACGGTACGCCCGTGCAGGGTGGCACGCTGATTTATCTTGAACAGCAGGCACACACCAATCTGTATCCGCCTGCGGGCGGCTTCTATCCGAACGGCGGTATTCTCAATCAGATCACCGACAAACTGACCTACCAGAATCCGAAGACACTGGAGATAGAACCCTGGATCGCCGAATCCTGGTCATTCAACGCCGATAAAACTGAATACACTTTTAAACTGCGACCGGGTGTGACCTTCTCCGACGGCACGCCACTGGATGCCAACGCGGTGGCCAAAAACTTTGATACTTACGGTCTGGGCAATAAAGAGCATCATTTGCCGGTCTCCGAAGTCATCAACAATTACGACCACAGCGAAGTGATTGATCCGCTGACGGTGAAGTTCTATTTCAAAAAATCGTCGCCGGGCTTCCTGCAGGGTACCGCCACGATTGGTTCCGGGCTGGTGTCACTGAGCACCCTGAACCGCAATTTTGACGCGCTGGGCGACGCCACACATATCATCGGCTCCGGCCCGTTCGTGGTCAGTAAAGAAACCCTGGGTCGCGAAGTCGATCTGACTGCCCGTAAGGATTACCACTGGGGGCCGAAAAACCTTAAACAGCAAGGGCGCGCTAATCTTGACGGCATTAAAGTGATCGTCACCGGTGAAGACAGTGTGCGTATCGGCGCACTGCTGGCCGGTCAGGCTGATTTCATCCGTCAGGTTCAGGCATATGACGAGAAGCAGGCCAAAGACCAGAATTTCCCGATTTATGCTGCGCCGACCAAAGGCGTCAATGACAGCATTTCGTTCCGCCCGGACAACGCGCTGGTGTCTGACCTGAAAGTGCGTCAGGCGCTGCTGCACGCCACCAACAGCAAACAGGTGGTCGATACGCTGTTCTCGCCAAACTATCCGCAAGCCACGTCTGTGATCGCCAAAACCGCCGCCGGTTATGTCGACCTGAGCAGCAAACTGACTTACGACCCGACGCTTGCCAAAAAGCTGCTGGATGAAGCGGGCTGGAAGCCAGGCCCGAACGGCATCCGTCAGAAAGACGGCAAAACGCTGTCGCTGACCATTTATGAATCACTGCCGCAACCGCAAAACAAAGAAGTATTACAGCTGGTTTCCCAGCAATGGAGCCAGGTTGGCGCGAAGCTGAATATTCTGGCGGGCGATGCGGGCAGCCGCGTGGCGGATAACCTTGATCCGGAGAAAACCCCGGCTAACGTGGTGGAAGTCGGACGCGCCGATCCGGACGTGATTAAAAGTTCCTTCTACCCGACCAACCGCGATGCATTGCTGCAAAAGGGCGGCCTGAGCAGCAAGGTGAAAAGCTTCCGCGACGACAAACTTAACGACCTGCTGACCGCAATTTCTGCCGAAGTGGATCCGAAAAAACGTCTGCAGCTGACCGGTGACGTGCAGAACTACCTCCTCGATCAGGCATACGTCATTCCGATTTTCGAAGAGCCGCAGGTGTATGCCGGGGCGCCATATTTCAAAGGCGTGAGTTTCGAAGCCGTCGGGCGTCCGAGCTTCTACGGTGCATGGCTGGAAAAGCATTAACAGACGGGGAGTAAATCATGAGCCGATACGTGAGCGGTCGATTCGGGCAAGCCTTACTGGTGTTATGGGCGGCGTTTACCGTCTCCTTCATCCTGTTACAGGTGCTGCCCGGCGATGCCATTCTGATTAAATTCCAGAACCCGGACATGGGATTAAGCCCGGCACAAATCGCCGATATGCGTGCCGCGTACGGTGCGGATGTGCCGGTCTGGCAGCAATATCTGCACACGCTGGGCAATTTCCTTCACGGCGATCTGGGCTATTCGATTCAGGCTGGCGTACCGGTGACTGAATTACTCAGCAGCAACTTTCCGCCGACACTGCGTCTGGCACTGATGGGCTTCGCACTGGCCGCCGTGGTGGCCTTTGCACTGGCGTTTCTCTCCAGCCTGCTGCATTTCGGCTGGCTGAAGAATGCTTTACAGGCGGTGCCTTCGCTGTTCATTTCCATTCCGACGTTCTGGCTGGGCATCGCGCTGATTCAGTTTTTCTCATTCCATTTACGCTGGATCCCAGTGATTAATCCGGGTGAATGGGTCGGGCTTATTTTGCCGGTTATCACCCTTGCAGTGCCGATTTCTGCGCCGCTGGCGCAGATCCTGATCCGCAGTATTGATCAGGTGCAAACCCAGCCGTTCGTCGCTGTCGCCCGCGCCAAAGGGGCCAGCCGCAGCGGCGTATTATGGCGTCATGTGGCGCGCAACGCCCTGCTTCCGACGCTGACCATTGCCGGTTTGCTGTTTGGCGAACTGATTGCCGGGGCGCTGATCACTGAAACCGTCTTCGGTCTTAACGGCCTCGGGCAACTCACGCAGCAGGCGGTGAATAATCAGGATGTCGCCGTGTTACAGGCCATTGTGGTCATTTCCGCTACCGCCTTTGTCGGCATCAATTTGCTGGTCGATTTACTGTATCCGCTGCTCGACCCGCGCCTTAAAGCCTCTGCTTCTAAAAACTCACGGGGAGGAGCCACTGCATGAGCAGCTTACCGCTTGGCAAAAGCACGCTTTCATTGCCGCTAACACAGCGTCGCCGCCGGATACCCGCACGCCTGCAACCGGGCTTAATCCTCGCCTGGCTGGTGATGGCGACCGTCATTTTGTGGGCGATTGCCCCCGGCTTATTTACGGATTACAGCGGCACTGAAGGGATTGCCGGTGCACAGCGTCTGGCCCCGCAGGCCGGACACTGGCTGGGTACGGATCAGCTCGGCCGCGATGTCTACGCCCGCATTGTGTATGGCGCGTCACATTCCCTTTCCGGCGCGCTGGTCGCTGTGGCGCTCGGGCTGGTATTTGGCACCGCACTGGGGCTGGCGGCCGGAGCCAGCGGCGGTCTGACCGACGCCATTATTATGCGCATCAACGATGTTTTATTGTCGATCCCCGGCCTGCTGTTGTCACTGAGCGTGATTATTTTGCTTGGTTTCGGCACGGTGCACGCGGCGATTGCCGTCGGTGTCACGTCCGTTGCCAACTTCGCCCGCCTCGCCCGCGCCGAAGTGGTACTGGTACGTCATAGCGATTACGTCGAAGCCGCGTACGGCAGCGGCGGCTCGTTCCTGTCGGTTTTGTGGCGGCATATTTTACCCAACTCGCTGACCTCGGTAATCGCTTTCTCAGCGTTGCAGTTCGGCAGCGCCATTCTGGCCATTTCTACCCTCAGTTTTCTCGGTTACGGCACACCCCCACCGACGCCGGAATGGGGCTTGCTGATCGCCGAAGGCCGCAATTACATCTCCACCGCCTGGTGGCTGACGACCTTCCCCGGCGTGGTCGTGGTTCTGGTGGTGCTTTCCGCCAACCGCATCAGCCAGTCATTACGCAGGAGAACGCGATGAACGCGCAGGCCACTTTTACGCATAACGCCCCACCGGTGCTCGAACTGGATAATCTCTCCATCGCCTACGACGGCAAACCGGTAGTGCATAACGTGTCGTTTTCGATTAATGCCGGTGAAGTGCTGGCGCTGGTTGGCGAATCCGGCTCCGGCAAAACCACCACTGCACAGGCGATCATCGGTCTGCTGGCAGAAAACGGCCATATTGAACAGGGTGAAATCCGTCTCAATGGCACGGACATCAGTCAGTGGTCACAGCGCCGCCTCGATGCTTTGCGCGGTGCCCGCATCAGCCTGATCCCGCAGGACCCGACCAGTTCGCTGGATCCGGTCAAAACTGTCGGTTCGCAGGTCGCGGAAATTCTGGATATCCATCAGCGACTGCCACGTCAGCAGCGCGACGCCCGCGTGGTGGAACTGCTGTCCCGCGTGGGTCTTTCACACCCTGAACAACGGGCGAAACAGTATCCGCACGAGCTGTCCGGCGGTATGAAACAGCGCGTATTAATCGCCATTGCCATTGCTCTGCAACCGGCACTGATCATCGCCGATGAACCGACCAGTGCGCTGGATGTCACGGTGCAAAAACGCATTCTGGACTTGATTGACGACCTGCGCCGCGAGTTTGGCACCGCCGTTTTACTGGTCACACACGACCTGGCGATTGCCGCCGAACGCGCTGACCGGTTACTGGTGTTCCGTCACGGCAAAGTCCAGGAGCAGGGCATCACCCGTGAAGTCCTTGATGCACCGAAAAGTGATTATACCCGTCAGCTTTTCGCCGACGCCCCGGCCCTGTCCGGCCACCATCGTACGCATCTGCGCACTGCGGAACAGCCGGTGCTGGTGGTTGAAAACATCACCCATGATTTCACGCTGGCCGGCAAAAATCAGCCCGCGTTCCGCGCGGTAGACCATGTGTCATTCAGCATTCCGCGCGGTACCACGCATTCACTGGTCGGTGAATCCGGCTCCGGCAAAACTACGCTGGCACGCATTCTGCTGGGTTTTCAGAAACCGGACAGCGGACGTGTGCTGATCGACGGCGAAGACATCACGCGGCTGAAAGGTGAAGCCTTGCGTCAGTTGCGCAAGAAAATCCAGCTGGTGTATCAGAACCCGTTTGCCTCGCTGGATCCTTCGCAAACCCTGTTCCGCGTGATCGAAGAACCGTTGCTGAATTTCGAAAAAATCCCGGCGGCGGTGCGCCGTGAACGGGTGCTGGATATTGCCCGACGCGTAGCGCTGCCGGAGACATTACTCAGCCGTAAACCCCGCGAATTGTCCGGCGGACAGCGCCAGCGTGTGGCGATTGCGCGGGCACTGATTTTAGAGCCGAAAGTCCTGATCCTGGATGAAGCGACGTCGGCGCTTGATGTCACCGTGCAGGCGCAAATTCTGACATTGCTTCAGCAGTTACAGGATTCACTCGGTCTGACCTATTTATTTATCTCACACGATCTGGCGACAGTCCGTCAGATCTCACACACCGTCTCGGTGTTAAACCGCGGGCAGCAGGTGGATTCCGGTCCTGTGGAAGATGTTTTCGCCCTGCCTTCCAGTGATTACACCCGCCAGCTTATTGATGCCATTCCCGGACGCCACCGCGCCGCATGAACAGCACACGAAACAAGAGGGACATTATGAGCAGTAAACGTCTTGGATTTTTCACCCGCCTTCTGGACAACACCAGCGCGCAGGAACGTTACCGGCTGGCGACAGAACAAATTATTCACGCCGAACAATTGGGTTTTGATTCTGCCTGGGTCGCGCAGCACCATTTTCATGAAGCCGAGGGCGGCCTGCCTGCACCGCTGGTTTTCCTCGCGCAAGTTGCGGCACATACCCGCTTTATCCGTCTGGGCACCGGTGTCATTACGCTGCCGATGGAAAATGCCCTGCGTGTGGCCGAAGACACCGCCGTGCTGGATTTGCTCTCCGGCGGGCGGCTTGAGGTCGGTTTAGGCTCCGGCGGCACACCGTCATCCTTCCCGCCCTTCGGGCTGGAAAGTCACGAGCGCGGTGCGGTATTTGGCAATAATCTGCAAACCCTGCTGACCGCCTGGCGCGGTGAACCGCTGGCGGGCACCGGTAACCGTCTGTACCCGGCTGCCCCACAACTGGCGCACCGCATCTGGCAGGCGACCTTCTCGGTTGACGGCGGCGCGCGTGCCGGTAAATCCGGTGACGGTCTGATGCTTTCGCGCACCCAGCCACGTCCGGCTGACGCGCCGGATTTACGCCTTGATGAACTGCAAAATCCGATCATTGATGCCTATCTGGATGCTCTGCCAGACGGCGTTGCGCCGCGCATCATGGGGTCACGTACCGCGTTTGTTACCGAAAACGGCGATGAGGCGCGGGAACTGGCGCAAAAAGGCTTACGCCGTCAGGCCGAAAATCATCGTGCCAGCGGGCAGAGTGTAAAAGGCGACACGCTGGATGATTACATCCGCGCCTTCGACGTGCATCTCGGCACAGCGGCCCAGGTAACCGCTTCCTTGCAGGCTGATACCGCACTGGCCCGCGTCACCGATCTGGCATTTCAGGTGCATTCCATCGATCCGCCGCATCCGTATATTTTACGTTCCATCGAACTGATTGCCCGTCACGTTGCGCCCGCGCTCGGCTGGGTTCGCCGCACGCCGCAGCGCAGTGTTTCCTCTCCATCCGCCGATTCCTCATTTTCAAGGGAAACCCTATGACCACTTATTCGACCGACCTGCTGGAAAAACTGGCTGAAATCGCTCCGGATTCCGCACTGAAACAGGCCCGCGAGACCCGCGACGCCGCCACCCGTCACACCCAGGGCAGTTACGATGCGCTGTTTACCGAACAGGATGGCGTGGATTTTTCGCTGGCAGAACGCCTGCGGCTGGCACAAAACGTCGCGCGCTGGCACGGCGATTCGCAACTGACCAATCACTATTCCGAGCGTTTGCAGGATTTACCGGACATCGACGAAACCGCCCGCCTCGATGCTGCACTCACGCACGGTGAACGCCTGAGCTTCAAACCCGCCAGCGCCACACCTGCCCATTTGCAGGCACTGAAAAAAGCGGGCTGGTCAGCAGATGCCATTGTCACGCTGTCGCAACTGATCGCCTTCGTCAGTTTCCAGAGCCGCGTGCTGCGCAGCTACCGGCTGATTGGCGGAAAACCGGTAGACAATGGCAGCAACAAACCGGTCGGCGCTGCGTTCTGGCGCACCGAACCGAATACCCACAGCGGCCGCGATGCACCGCAGGCATTTACCCAGGAAGAACTGGGTTGGGAACCGTGGATCCCGGCAAAGAAACTGGAAGAATTCGATGACGCCCAGCAGGCAATTTTGGCGAAATTTGGTCATACCGGTTCTGACTATTTCCGCCTGTTAGGCCGCAATTTACCGGTACTTGAACAGCGGACCCTGACGGACAAAGGCATTTTCTATACCTCCGGCGGGCTACCGCGAAAAGAGCGTGAACTGGCTGCCACGGTCGCCAGTAAAATCAACGGCTGTATTTATTGCGCGTCAGTGCATTCGCGCAAAGCCAGCCAGTTGTCGAAACAGACTGAAGATGTTCAGCGCCTGATCGACACCCCGCCGGGCGGCATTCTCAGCAAAGAACAATCCCCGCGCTGGCAGGCCGAAATTGATTTCGCCGCTGCGCTTTCCGCTACGCCACCGGTTGCCTCCGGGCAACATATTACGGCGCTGCGTGAACAGGGGTTAAGCGAACTGGAGATTGTCGATCTGGCCCAGTCCGCCGCCTTTTTCGCCTGGGCCAACCGTCTGATGTTAACGCTGGGAGAACCTTTCAATGACTGAAGCACAGCATTCACAGCCCCTGCGCCCGCAGCTTGATCACGCGGTGATTAATGTCAGCGAACAGCTGAATCAGGCGGCACAGCAGTTCCGCCGCCTGGGTTTTCATCTCACGCCGCGCGGCCATCATTCGCTGGGTTCCAGCAATCATCTGGCGGTTTTCAGCGAAAATTATCTTGAACTGCTCGGCTATGAGCCGGGCAACGCCCACACCCGTACGGATCTGTGGCAGGCTCCGTTAGGCCTGACCGGGCTGGTGTGGAAAACACAGAACTCCCCTGCAGTGTACGAACATCTGCAACAGCAACATATTGCGGGTTCTGCCCCAGCCGAATTCTTCCGCCCCGTCGCCCTCAACGACGGCACCTCGCCGAATGCACGCTTTCGCACCGTACCGCTGGCTGCCAGCCGCGTGCCGAATGGCCGCAGTTTCTTTTGTCACCATCTGACTCCGGAACTGGTCTGGCGTAATGAATGGCAAAACCATCCGAACGGTGTCGCGGATATTACCGGTTTCGTGATTTCCGCAGACAGTCCGCAGGATGCCGCTCAGGTGTATGGTGAGTTATTTGGTGCGGCTGCGCTGGACATCAAACCGCAGGAAGTGGTGTTGCGCGCGGGCCGCGCCACGATCCGGTTTATCACACCCGCACAAGCCACAGCGGAATTCGGCGTTGTGCCGGAAGGCGAGAACGGCAGCGCCCGCATGATCGGGCTGGAATTTGCCACACGCTCGCTGGATGCGGTACGCAACAGTTTGCGGGTGGGGGAAATTGCCTTTGACGATAATACGTCTCAGGTAAACGTGCGCGCAGCGGATGCCTTAGGGGTAGCGCTTAAATTCAGCGAGGAATGATCTGCTTTTCTCCTCCCCCGGCGAAGGGGGAGGCCGGGAGGGAGTATGAAGTATTAACGCCAATGCCTGTCCGGTAACTTGACCCGCTGATTTGTCTTTAATACCCCACCCCGACCC
>NZ_JAFMOS010000481.1 GCF_019049755.1 Rahnella perminowiae | reverse complement strand
TCTTTTTACACCCTGTGCTAACGGCCAATCATTGTCGTTTTGACGTCCAGAAAACACCGAAATATATAATCCTATCGGGCGGGATTTATGAATAAATATGATGACATTAAACGTTTTATGGATAAGGCGAAGTTGGAAAATATTGATTATAAAGAGCTTAATGAAAAATCAACGGGTGAATCCATTACTGGCTCAATGAATCAATGGACGTTGATTAAACAAGTCTCTGCCAGTGAAGAACCTGCCGGTCCGCTTGATAATGGCCGTACCACGCAGCCAACACCGCAATCCATTTCGGCGGATGAGTTTTCGCTTTCTGACGTTCACCCCGTCCATACGCAGCAGGAGCCGAACTCTTCTGCCGCACGACCTGTTACACACCAGCAAGCCACCCCCCTGTCTTCGGAGGTGCCTCATCCGCCAGCCGGTTTTGGCCTGCTTGATGCCCTGCGTGAAACGCTGCCGCCGGTTCCGTCTCAGCCAGCACCGGTGACCATACAACCCGCGCAACCTCAGCCTGTTCACACGGCACCGGTATTGCATGCCCAGTCTGTCGTTCCTGACAGCGGGTCGGGTTTACTTGATTCATTGCGTAAAGCGATGCCCGCAGCGCCGTCGAAACCTGCCCCGGCGCAGGTTCAATCTGTGCCGCTTCAGGCATCTCAGTCAGTACCACAACCCGTCGCGCCGGTTTATCACCAGCCGCCGGTACACAATCCAACGCCCGTTCACAGTCCGGTGCCCGCGGTGTCCGCATCCCCGGCGTCTGCTGATGCTAACCAGCGCTTTAAACAAATGTTTAAACAACGGGCTCCGCAGCCTGCCAGCGCTTATTTACATCGCGACACACCGCTTCAACCCCTGTTAGAGATGATTGCCTCATGCCGTTAGTTTGCGTTTGTTCACCGAAAGGTGGGGTAGGAAAAACCACGGTGGCCTCCAACCTGGCCTATTCACTTGCCCGCAGTGGCAGTAAAGTGCTGGTCATCGATTTTGATGTACAGAACGCCCTTCGCCTTCATTTCGGGGTGCCTATTGCCGATACCCGCGGTTTTGTGGCCGGTTCGGGTAATGAATCCGACTGGAGCCAGTTTATCCTGAAAGCGGGCTCCAATACGTTTGTTTTACCGTATGGCGAAGTGACGGAAGATCAGCGGCTGGAGTTCGAACATCAGCTTGCCAGCGATCCGCTTTTTTTACAGCGCGGATTAAATACGGTCCTGAATTATCCTGGCCTAATTATTATTGCGGATTTTCCTCCGGGCCCGAGTCCGGCATTAAAAGCGGTTCAGGCGATTGCTGATTTACATGTTGTGGTGATGCTGGCCGATACCGCGTCATTATCTTTATTACCCTTAATGGAAAAAAACAAACTCATTGGCACACCTTTGAATAATAAGAAGGGTGAGTATTACGTGGTTAACCAAAGTGATACCCGCCGGACATTAAGCCGCGACGTCACCCACTTTTTCGAACAGCGTTTAAATGAAAGATTATTAGGCACCATCCACAGGGATGAGTGTGTGCCGGAGGCCAATGCCTCGCAGCGCTCTATTATTGATTTCAGTCCGGTATCAGCTTCGGCATTTGATATTGAACTGATCAGCAAAAAAGTCGCCGCCATTTTAGGAATTAAAGTCGGTGATGGTGAATTACACGCCGCACCTAAATCTGGCAGTTATTAACTATCACTGTTAACAGCGACCCCAAAAGCGATGAATAAATTTCTGTTTTCTTTCCTTGTGCTTCTGTTGCTGCCGGTGGCAGCAGTGATCATTATTACCCCGATGGACAGCCAGAAGCAGTACATTTTTGGCCTGATCAGCATCGGGCTTTTATTTTTGCTTGGCATCAGTAAAAGCCGCAGGATTAGCGTGGTGATGGTCATCATGTCCATCATGATGTCGACGCGTTATATTTACTGGCGTGCGACAGAAACGCTGCATTTCAATTCAACAATAGAAGCTATTTTAGGGATCGGCTTATTCCTCGCCGAGCTGTATGTCTGGCTGATTTTATTGCTGGGCTATCTGCAAACGACCTGGCCATTAAAACGCACCATCGAACCTTTGCCGGATGACACCACGCTGTGGCCAACCGTCGATGTGTATATTCCGTCTTATAACGAAAGCCTCGATGTAGTACGGGATACCGTTCTGGCGGCGCAGTGCATCGATTATCCGAAAGACAAAATCAAAATTTACGTGCTGGATGACGGCAAACGCGACGAATTTGCGGTGTTCTCTGCGGATGCAGGCGTGGGTTATATTACGCGTGATGACAACTCCCACGCCAAAGCCGGCAACCTGAACCATGCGATGAAACTCACCAAAGGCGAGCTGATTTGCGTATTCGACTGTGACCACGTGGCTACCCGCGCTTTCCTGCAGGCGACGGTCGGCAGCTTCCTGAAAGATCCGCGTCTGGCACTGATCCAGACGCCACACTATTTCTATTCGCCTGATCCGTTTGAACGTAACCTGTCCGCTGGCCGCACCATGCCGAATGAAGGTGCCTTGTTCTACGGCCCGGTTCAGCAAGGTAACGACAACTGGAATGCGACATTCTTCTGTGGTTCCTGTGCGGTTATCCGCCGTGTGGCCCTGGAAGAAGTCGGGGGTTTTGCGGTTGAAACGGTGACCGAAGATGCGCACTCGGCGCTGAAAATGCAGCGTCGTGGCTGGAATACCGCGTTTCTGGATATCCCGCTGGCAGCCGGTCTGGCAACTGAACGCCTGGGGCTGCACGTTATTCAGCGTACCCGCTGGGCGCGCGGCATGACGCAGATTTTCCGCGTGGATAATCCGTTGCTCGGCCGCGGCCTGAAATGGCAGCAACGCCTGTGCTACCTGAACGCCATGCTGCACTTCCAGTTTGGTTTGCCGCGCGTGGTGTTCCTGACTGCACCGCTGGCATTCCTGCTGTTTAATCTGAACATCATTTCCTCATCTGCCAGCCTGATTTTTGCTTACGCGCTGCCGCATCTGGTGATGTCGCTGTACATTAACTCCCGTATGAACGGCCGTTTCCGCTACACCTTCTGGGGTGAAATTTACGAAACTGTCATGGCCTTCCACCTGATCCTGCCCACGCTGGTGACGATGTTCGCGCCAAAACGCGGCAAGTTTAACGTGACGGATAAAGGCGGTTTGCTGGATGTCGGTTTCTTCGACTTCAACATCGTCAAACCTCACCTGATAGTCGCGCTCATGATGCTTGCAGGGATTGGATACGGCATCGTACGCGCCGTATTTCATGATTACTTTGCCATCGATCCCAGCGTTATTGCGCTGAATATCGCCTGGGGCAGTTTCAGTGTGCTGATTTTGCTGGCAGCGATTGCCGTGGCGAAAGAAACCCGTCAGGTACGCAAAACGATCCGTATTGATGTCGAGATCCCAGCGATTATTCATTACGCCAATGGTATTTCACTGCGCACAACCACTATCGATATGTCGATGGGCGGCGTGCAGCTGGTGACGCCGGACGTGCGCTATCTGGATGAAGAAATTGAAGAAGTGGAAATTCAGTTGTCTTCCGGTGCGGAAAGTTTCCCGGTGACACAAATCAGCGGAGACAAAGCGCGGTTACGTCTGCAATTTGAAAATCTGCCATTATCGAAACGTCGTGAACTGGTGCGCGTGGTCTTATGCCGTGCTGACGCCTGGATTGGTGAAGAATACCCGCCGGATAACCCGTTTAAATCCCTGCTAAGCATCATCCGTTGCGTGTTCGAGTTGTTCTACAACACGTGGAAGGAGCGCCGTGTTAAAAATAAACCCGCTGACGCCGCCAGCAAGAGTGAAGCAGCATGAACCGACCTTATAACCTGATGATTAAGTGCCGTTTATCTGCTGCGCGCAGTGTATCCCTGTTCAGGAAAATCACTGCCGGTTTGTTGCTGATGTTCAGCAGCCTGCCATTGTCGCAGGCGGAAGACGCGCCGGCACCGGCCGTTGATCCGGCCACCAGCCTGCCAGCCGCGCCGTCATGGCTACCGCCGGTCACGCCGGTACCGGGTGAAACGGCACCCGCCAGTGATGCCACGCCAGCCCCTGCTGTGGATACGCCGCAGACTGATACCACACCGGTGAATAACAGCACGGCGATACCTGATGCCTCTGCCGCTGCGCCGGTGATGCCACTGGTTCAGCCGGTGACCAGCAATATCACCGTTGCCGAAATGGGCCAGCCAAACGGCCTGACGCTCAGCGGGGGTCAGTTGCAGTCCGGTATCATTTTCACCCTGCCCGCCGATGAAGTGGTGACCAACGCGCACCTGTCGCTGGCACTGAAAATTTCTCCGGCGCTGATTGCCCGCGATACCACGCTGGAACTGATGCTCAACGGCCAGCCGCTGGGTAACCTGCCACTGAACCAGAGCAGCAACGGCGGCGACGTTTACGATCTCGATATTCCGTCGGCAATGGTGGTATCCAACAACAACCTGAGCTTCCGCGTACATGACAGCAACACCATGACCTGCGAGAAAGATCAGTCAGATAAATACTGGGTCACTATTTTGCCAACCACCAGCATCGGGCTGGAAGGTCAGCAACTGAATATTGGCCGGAATCTGGGTAACTTCCCGCGTCCGTTCTTTGATGGTCTGCAGATGCAGGAATCCAAAATTACCCTGGGTTTCTCTGCGTCTATGAAACCTGGCGATGTCAGCGCTGCGGCGATAGTCTCTTCTTATCTCGGCATGTTGTCCGATTATCGCAGCATAGATTTTCCGGTCATTCTTAACGACCTGCCGGATCAGAACGGCATTTTGTTTGGCAAGCCGGGCGATAAAATAGGTTCGCTGACCTTGCCGGCGAGCAAAGGTGCCTCGCTTCAGATTATCGATAATCCGATCAATCCGGTCTACAAACTGCTGCTGGTGCTCGGCAACGATGATAACGAACTGCGTCAGTCCGCGTATCGCCTGATCAGCGGCGGTATGCCGAACAACGTCGATCATCTGGATGTGGCCCAGCAAACTATTCCAACCAGCAAACTGTATGACGCGCCGCGCTGGATTGACACTTCCCGCCCGGTGACGCTGGGCGAACTGGCGGGTAAAGATCCGGATTCGCTGATTTCTAACGGCATTTATCACGACGGCATTCAGGTAGCTTTCCGCGCAGCGCCGGATCTGTTCATGTGGGACGGACACAATATTCCGGTGCGCATTGATTACCGTTTCCCGACGGAAAACTGGATTGATGAAGATAACTCAAGACTCAACGTTTCCATTAACAGCAACTTCCTGCGCAGCCTGACCGTCAACAAAGTGGGTCTGGTGGAAAACATCTGGCGTCGCCTTGGCGGTGACAGCCGTCAGGAACGTTATACGCTGCAACTCGCGCCCTACCTGATTTATGGTGACAACCAGCTGCAATTCTATTTCGATATCAAGCCGAAAAAAGAGGCGCCGTGCGGCATCCTGACCAGCGATAATATCAAGAGCCGTATCGATCCAAAATCCTTCATCGATCTGAGCGGAAGCTACCATTTTGCCCAGTTACCGAACCTGTCGTATTTCGTCGGTGCATCTTATCCGTACTCCAAACTGGCTGACTTCTCCGATACCCTGATGTTGCTGCCGCCAGCGCCGACGGCAGATGAAGTCCATACGTTGCTCAACCTGGCCTCCCGCGCCGGTAAAGCCACAGGTATGCCGGTGAATCATGTACAGGTGGCCTTTGGTCTGAAAGGTGATGAACAAAATAATCCGCTGTTTGACCGCGATGTTTTGGCCGTCGCCACGCTGGGCGACACCTCGTTTACTCAACAGTTACTCGCGGATTCCCCTTTCAGCATCAACGGTGGTGCGATGGGCGTAAAAACGCCGACCGATATCCAGCGCGTTGTCGCCTGGCTGACCGGTGACTGGTACCGCCAGCCGGTCGATGCAGACCGTTATCTGTCCTCAACCGGCGCATGGCGTGGCTTCGTCAGCTACCGTTCGCGCTGGTCTGCCGATCATGTGGTCGTGCTGGCAACCGGTACGGACGATCAGCAGTTGCTGAAAATCCATAACGATTTGAAATCACCCAAAATCAACGCCAATGTGCGGGGTGACCTGGCAATTATTACCGATGAAAATGGCATCCGCAGCTTCTCAGTCGGCCAGCAATTTCCGACCGGGCAAATGCCGTGGTACATGATGGTGCTGTGGTACGCCAGCAACCACATCGTGATCCTGTCATTGATTGCGACCCTGCTTTCTCTGGTGATTGGCCTGAGCCTGTTCGTCGTCCTGCGTCGTCACGCGGCCAAACGACTGGGTCAGAAATGAAAAGCATCGGCTTTATAACAAAAACAATGAAGATCGCACCGATATCGGGCGGCGACTCTCTGGCGATTACCGGAGCTGGAAAATGAAAAAACATAAACTGTCCCTGGCGGTGATCAGGGCTATTTATCTGGTAGGGATCGCCGGAGTAGCAAGTTTTAGTGCTGCCACGTTGGCAGCGGATACCGCCAATCCTGCTATGAAAGCGTTGTTCGATCAGGCCGCCTACTGGCATGAGCGTGCTCATGATGATCTGGCAAAAAATGCCTTACAGAAAGTGCTGCTGGTTGAGCCAAACAACGTGCAGGCGCTGTACCTGATGTCGCTGTATTCCATGCAGGGCGGGGATAAAACCGCAGCCAATCAGTGGCGTGAAAAACTGGCCGCCGTCTCGCCCGATGATCCACGTCTGGCATCGCTCAACAGCGCCAAAGCCATGCAGTCAATTCCGCCGGCTCAGTTAGCTTCTGCCCGTCAGATGGCTGCGCAGGGCAATGTCAGCGGTGCACTTTCGGCGTACCGTACCATTTTTAACGGCAACCAGCCGCCAGACAGTCTGGTGACTGAATATTATCTGACCATGGCGGGTGATAAGTCGCTCCAGCCGCAGGCAATTGCCGGGTTGCAACAGCGCGTTGCCTCGCGTCCTGACGACACGCAGGCGCGTCTCGGTCTGGGCAAGGTGCTCACTTATCAGGAATCAACCCGCCGCGACGGCATCAAACTGCTGAGCACCATGGCCGGTTCCAGCACCGAAGCGGACCGTTCACTGCGTCAGGCATTGCTGTGGATGACGCCGCAGGAAGACGACCGTGATTTATATCAGGGCTATCAGGCGCGTCACCCGAACGATACCAGCGTGATGGCATACTTCCAGAAAAACATTGGCGGCGCGGCAAAAGGTCAGGGCTTCACCGCACTCAACAGTGGCGATGTCACCAGCGCGAAAGCTAAGTTTGAAAGCGTGCTGGCCGATAACCCGAACGACGCCGATGCGCTGGCAGGTTTGGGTTATATCGCTCAGCGCAGCGGTAATTTTGAGCAGGCATCACAATATCTGAGCAAAGCCGCCGCACAAGGTGGCCCGAACAGCGCCCAGCTGAGCAACCAGGCCCAGGATTCCGCGTTTTACGCTCAGTTAGCGAAAGCCAAAGAGGCCGCAGGTTCCGGCAGTTACGATGCCGCACTGGCTGCCGTCACGCCTCTGACGCAGGTCGGCGGCGAAAAAGGTCAGTCAGCCAGCCTGCTGCGTGCTGATATTCTGCGCCGGAAAGGCGATCTGGCCGGGGCCGAGCAACAATACAGTGCACTGGGCGATAACGCCGATGCCCGCGCCGGATTGTATTACGTGCTGCGTCAGCAGAACAAAACCGCCGAAGCTAATCAGGTGCTGAAGACGCTGCCAGCGGCCATTCAGACCAAGATGAATCCGCCAACCGTGGCGGATGTTATCGAGCCAATGCGTCGTCAGGCTGCACAAGCCATGGCGAGCAACGATCCGCAGCGTGCACTCAATATTCTTCAGCAGGCCCTTGAACGTCAGCCGTCTAATGTCTGGGTGAAACTGGATATGGCGCGCATCCTGCAATCGCAGGGGCAGACCGCGCAGGCGCAGTCGCTCATGGCGCCTTCTTCGCGTCCGGGTGCATCTTCTGCCGATTTGTACGCAGCAGCCTTATTCGCCTCAGAAACCAAAAACTGGTCCACCGCCAATGCCCTGCTCTCACGTATTCCACGTAGCAGCCAGAATCAGGGTATGCGTGAACTGGCACAACGCGCCAATTTCAATGCGCAAATGGCGGATGCGGAAAACTATCTGCAACAGGGTAATACTGCCGCTGCATCCAATACGTTGCGCGCACTGGCACAGAATCCTCCCGGAGCACCGGCGGATGTCGGTGCACTGGCGAAAAATCTCGCGGCGTCCGGTCAGCTTCCGCTGGCAGTGCAGCTGGTCCGCCAGAATATGCGTCAGGGCGTCAACGGCAATGCCGGGGATTACGCCGATCAGATCAGCGTGCTGAATCAGGCCGGCCTGAGCAACGAGGCGCAAGCCTTCCTGCAAAATCCGCAAATCCAGTCCGGCACCTCACCGACCGCACTGGCGAGCCTGCGTGACGGTTTCGTGATCAATCAGGCTGACCAGTTGCGCGAACAGGGTCAGTACGCGGCAGCCTACGATAAGCTGGTCGTTGCGTTGCAGGCGGATCCGCAAAACCGTGACCTGATGCTGGCGATGGCGCGCCTGTATCAGTCAGGCAAACTCAATAAACAAGCCGGTCAGGTCTATAACTACCTGATGAGTAACGATACACCTACGCAGGATGCGCGTGTCGGTGCGATCAACGTTGCGCTGGGTGAAGGCGATAACCAGCGTGCGAAAACACTGATGGAAGGCCTGCGCGGACCGCGTACGCCGGACCGTTTGTTACTCGAAGCGCGCGTCGCCGAAGCGCAGGGCGATCATCAGCAGGCGCTGGCGTTATTGCGGTCCGCGAAGGGGAAGATGATTGGTCTGGAAGGCACAGACAGTTCGGCACAGGTCGCGGGATTGCAGATCAGCGACAACCCGTTCATCAACCGCTCAACGCGTACCTCGGCCTCGCGTCCGGCGACACAATCCTCATACGGTACCGTGTTGCCATGGCAGGTATCGGACCAAGTCTCCACCCCGGGGAATATTCCGGTAGCAACCACCGCACCGACGGCGGTGACACAGCGTAATGCCACTGAAAAACAGATCGACGACATGCTTGACGATTTGCAGGGCAAAACCGCGACCTGGGCACAGGGTGATATGTCGATTCGTGGCCGTGACGGTGAAAGCGGCCTCAGCCAGCTGACCGAAGCCAAAGCGCCGATGACCTTTGCCTTCGTGCCGTTTGATACCTCGCGTCTGAGTATCGGCGTCACGCCGGTTTCCCTCAGCGCAGGCAGCCCGTCCGGCACCGCTAACGCCCGGTTTGGTCAGGGCGCACTGGCACAGGCGCAGTCGGCACAGAAAGATGTGGCTGCCGCCGCAGCCGCAGCCGGTCTGGATATTGCTAACTACAGTACATTTGCCAAATTGCAGACAGCCGCAGCGACTAACGCCAGTACAAATTGTACATCGGCTAACGCCACCTCTGATCAGTGCGTGGCGTACAACACCATTGCGGGTACTGACCCCACGACTTATGCGGCACCGGCTGCCGGTAATCAAAGCGCGACAGGCGTGGAAGTTAACGCCGCACTGACCGGTGACAGCTATAAAGCCGATGTCGGCAGTACGCCACTCGGGCAGGATCTGAACTCGCTGGTCGGTGGCGTGCAATGGGCACCGAAACTGACTGACTTCACCACTCTGCGCGTGACCGCTGAACGTCGGGCCGTCACTGACAGTATTCTGTCCTACGTCGGCACTAAAGATAATTACAGCGGCAAAGAATGGGGCCAGGTCACTAAAAACGGCGGCAGTGTCAATCTGTCATACGATGACGGCGACGCCGGTTTTTACGCCGAAGCGGGTTATTACAGCTATCTGGGTAATAACGTGAAGAGCAACAAATCGGTGAACGCCAATGCCGGTCTGTATGTCCGTCCGTTCCGTTATGACGATCGTGAACTGAAAACCGGCATCAACGTCGGTTACATGGATTTCGACAAAAACCTCAGTTATTACAGCTTCGGTCAGGGCGGTTACTTCAGCCCGCAAAACTATGTCAGTGTCTCCTTCCCGGTGGAATACACCCAGAAGTATGACGACTGGGATCTTAAATTGTCCGGTGCGGTGGGTTATCAGTCTTATTCTCAGGATAAGAGCGCCTACTTCCCGAATAATCCGGACCTACAGAAACAGCTGGAAGATCTGGTGGCGGCAGGCTATGGCACTGAAGCCTACTACAGCGGCAAAACGCAAAACGGTATCGGCTGGAATGCCGGCGTGGGCGGCAATTATCACCTGAACAAAAGCATGCAGATTGGCGGACAGGTTGGCTACGATACTTTCGGTGATTACAACGAAAGTAAAGCGCAGGTCTACTTCCGTTATCTGATGGGTCAAAATTAATCGCGGTGAGATAAAACCATGCAAGAACATAGCTATTCACAGGTCGCGCAGGAATATTATCGACAGCGTCATACCACACCCGGCTGGCAAAGCCTGGTGCAGGTGCTATTTTCAGGTATTCTGGCGTCCGCCGATGACGAAGATGGGCGCCGTTTTCTGACCCTGATGGGCAACAATCTGGCACGTCAGCATCCGTTGCCGGGTTCTGCGACACTTGGCGAGCTGGAAGACAATATCAATCAACTCCTCAGGCATTTCGACTGGGGAGTGGTGAAGCTGGAAGCGACACAACAACAACTGGCGCTGGTGCACATTGCCTGGCCGGTCTCACCGCAGGGGCAGGATGATGAGTTGTGGTCCATCGCGCTCATCTCCCTGTTTGAAGGACTGTATGCCGAGTGGTTGTTATCACAAGGCGGGCAACCCTATGTTCCGCTGCGCTGGCAGGAAATCACACCGGAAGGTGCGTTCGTTTTCCGTTATCAAAATGGTTTGTAAGGAATCTCTATGTTGTTATTTCGGCGCTACGGCCTGGTGCTGTGGCTCAGCCTTATTTTCGCGTTTTTCAGCTCCGCTGTAATGGCTCAGGATCCGGGCTGGTCTGCTTATAAAAGTCGCTTTCTGATGCCGGACGGGCGAATCATTGATACAGCCAATAAAAATGTCAGTCACACCGAAGGTCAGGGTTTCAGTATGCTGCTCGCGGTATTTAATGACGATCAGGCTGCCTTCGACAAACTCTGGCAATGGGCAAACACCACCCTTTACCGTAAAGATATCGGCCTGTATTCATGGCGTTATGACCCGAACAGCACCCCGCATGTGGCAGATATCAACAACGCCTCTGATGGCGATACGCTGATGGCGTGGGCGTTACTGCTGGCAGGCGACAAGTGGAGCGATGCCCGTTACACCAAAGCCTCTGAAAAATTACAAGCCGCGCTGATCAAATACAATGTGATTGATTATGCAGGTTACAAAGTGATGCTGCCGGGCGTAAAAGGCTTCAATCAGACCAGCAACGTGACCGTCAATCCGTCCTATTTCATCTTCCCGGCCTGGCAGGCGTTTTATGCGCACAGTCATTTAAAGGTATGGAAAGATCTGGATGAAAGCAGCACGGCGATGCTCAGCAAAATGGCGTTCGGTGATTTCCGCTTGCCGACCGACTGGGTCGAGCTGCAGGCCGATGGCACCCTGAAACCCGCCAGCCGCTGGCCAACGCGTTTCA
The DNA here is from genome assembly GCF_019049755.1 of Rahnella perminowiae. Taxonomy (GTDB): domain Bacteria; phylum Pseudomonadota; class Gammaproteobacteria; order Enterobacterales; family Enterobacteriaceae; genus Rahnella; species Rahnella perminowiae. The sequence goes on along the minus strand of NZ_JAFMOS010000481.1, from coordinate 330 downwards.
GTTACGACGCTGTGCGTATCCCGCTGTACCTCGGCTGGGCGCATCCGGGCAGCCCGCAGATGGCACCGTTCATTCTGTGGTGGCAGAAATCCCCACGCGACGCGACACCGGCCTGGATTGACGTGATGACCGGCACCAAAGCGGGCTACAACATGTCGCCGGGATTATTAGCCGTGCGCGATTTCACCATGGCCAACGCTGCCGCCATCAGCCCGAACCTGGCCCCGAAAGACGATTACTACTCTTCCTGCCTGCAATTGCTGAGCTGGTGGGCGAGTCATAAAGGGTAAATAATCCCCCTTTGAAATATGAAGGCCAGTCAGGGAAATC
>NZ_JAFMOS010000482.1 GCF_019049755.1 Rahnella perminowiae | reverse complement strand
ATCTTTTAGCCCTCGTAGCATAGAATGCATTGAGAAATTTACAAAGGTAGGTTTCTTTTTATGCAGCGCAGCGTGCCGGGAAGGAGAAAATGTGACCTCTGATCAAAACCAACGTCGGGATTAATGGGACTCCGCCATTGCCCCCGCGTTAATACCTTGTCATTCCATTTCCCTTAAATGCCACTGCTGCCTTCTTCCCTGATGTTTAAAGTTTATTTAAACAGGCCGTATAACACGAAACCAGCGACGATCCAGAAGGCGACGCAGGCTCCAACACAAATGACCCAAATGGCCCAGACGGGAAGATTTTTCATTGCACGTTCCAATAATGGTAATAAAACTCACAGAGGCAGAAAGCCCGTGTTGATCGGGCGCTGCAGATAATACATCACGTCTGTTAGGGATAACATCTTCTCCTCCACAGACATAAAAAAAGCGCCATGATAGGCGCTTTTTTGTTTCAACGATAGTTTAATTAACGACCAAATAAATCGCGGCGTTTGGGTTTGACGAACTGAGCCAGCAGCACCAGAACAGCAATTACCATGAACACGCTGAAAATCACAACCAGCCACTGGGGCATGCCCAGTGACAGGAATTCCCACTGTTTTTCTGCACAATCACCGCTGGCGATAAACATCCACGGGAACCACTTGTCCAGTGGTAACCATGTTGGGAAACGCGCGGCAAAATCACAGGTGGCGAACGGAGAAGGGTGCAGCTGAATCATGGTGTGTTCCCATGACAGGCGGATACCTTCGTAAGCGCTGTAGATCCAGATAAGGATCCCGGCATAACGCAACCACGTAGAAGGCGCGATAGCACCGACGAGGCCAGCCAGCAGAATCCCCATCAGGGCACAACGTTCATAAATACACATGACACAGGGCTTAAGTAACATCACGTGTTGGAAATACAGTGCAACCAGCTCAAGTGCCAGTGCAGTCAGAGCCATCAGAAGCCATGCACCGCGTCCTTGTGAACAGCGGTTAAGATATTGCAACATAGAAAATTTTTCCCTGCAGTGAGCTACTGACACGCAGTGTAAACCAATTGCTTGCCGCTGCCAGCCTGTCCGATTAAATATTCGGTAAATAATTAATATAAATCGGACAATTCGACTTTAAATTCTGTAATTTTCTGAGTGAAGCCGTTTAGAGGAAATTACTGACTCACGCTTACCCCGATCAATGCACCGTCATGATTTGCGTTACCGGGGGCAAACTCAGCCATCCCATGTCGTTAAACCACTGCGTCATATCGGGCAGCAGATACTGAACACACAACAGGCCAACCAGCGTCATGACGACGGTGTATGGCAATGCCATCCAGACCATTCTTCCATAAGAAAGCCGGATCAGCGGTGCGAGGGCAGAAGTCAGCAGGAACAGGAATGCCGCCTGACCATTTGGTGTCGCCACGGAAGGCAGGTTAGTACCGGTATTAATCGCCACCGCCAGCATCTCAAATTGTTTCAGATCGATGATGCCATTTTCCAGCGCCGATTTTGCTTCGTTGATGTAAACCGTACCGACGAAAACGTTATCTGACACCGAGGAAAGCAATCCGTTGAACAGGTAAAATAGCGAAAGCTGGCTCGATGGCGCAGCCTGAAGCACAAAGTGAATGATAGGGCTGAACAGATGTTGTTCTACGATCACGGCGACAATGGCAAAAAACACCGTCAGCAGGGCGGTAAACGGCAGTGAATCCTGAAATGCCTTGCCGATCGCATGTTCATCCGTGACGCCGCATAATGCGGTTGCAAAGATAATCACCGTAAGGCCAATCAGGCCAACTTCAGCCAGATGGAATGCCAGCGCAACAATCAGCCACACGCCAATCAGCGCCTGTATGGCCAGTTTAATACGTTCCTGCCGGGTGCTGTTCTCGCTGTTCTTTTGATCAAACTTTTTAAGTACTTCATACACCGGGTGTGGCAGTTGCGCACCGTAGCCAAACCAGCGGAAGCGTTCTACCAGGGCACATACGATTAATCCGCAGATAAAAACGGGCACGCTGACGGGCGACATGCGGATCAGGAAATCGGTGAATTGCCAGCCTGCACTTTTCGCGATGATCAGGTTTTGCGGTTCGCCAACCATCGTCATCACGCCGCCGAGTGCCGTACCGACACCGGCGTGCATCATCAGGCTGCGTAAAAATGCGCGGAATTGTTCAAGTACCGCCTGGTGCTGCTGATTACCCGTAAACGAGCTGTCATCGGTGATCTCAGCATTTTCGTTCTGATTTGAAGCGACGTTGTGATAAATCGAATAAAAGCCCGCTGAAACGCTGATCACCACGGCAATCACGGTCAATGCGTCCAGGAATGCGGAGAGAAATGCCGCAGCAAAACAGAAAGCCAGTGAAAGGGCGATTTTGTTGCGCAGATTCAATAACAGTTTGGTGAACACGGTTAACAGCAACTGCTTCATGAAATAGATGCCAGCAACCATGAAAATCAGCAACAAGATGACTTCCAGATTAGCAGAGACTTCTTCGCGGATGCGCTCTGCGCTGGTCATGCCGATCATCACGGCTTCGATGGCGAGCAATCCACCCGGCTGCAGCGGGTAGCATTTAAGCGCCATGCCTAATGTTAAAATGAACTCGACGACCAGCAACCAGCCCGCGATAAAAGGACTGACCAGGAAGAAAATCAGCGGGTTAATGATCAGAAAAGCCAGAATTGCTATTTTGTACCAGGCTGGCGACTGACCGAGAAAATTCTTTATAAATGCACGACTGTAGGTTGTTTCCATATTCCCTAAAGATCCTTTATATAGCTTGTCAATATGTCAAAAAGATAAGTAAGTTTAATCGTCTGACTGGATTTTTCCAATGCCAGGGACAAGGTAATAAACGCTTGAAAAAGGTGAAATTCTGTAAGCCCTTCCACAGTTTCAGCATTAGTTCCCTGCGGACGCTATAACAGGGCATTTTCATCTGGTATGATGAGCAGAACTATATCCCTAATAAAAGCCCCACACGGAACGACAAACACATGGTTATTAAGGCACAAAGTCCTGCCGGTTTTGCCGAAGAGTATATCATCGAAAGTATCTGGAACAGCCGCTTCCCTCCGGGCTCCATTTTGCCTGCTGAGAGAGAGCTTTCAGAACTCATTGGCGTGACCCGAACCACATTGCGTGAAGTGTTACAGCGGCTTGCCCGCGACGGTTGGTTAACTATTCAGCATGGCAAGCCGACGAAAGTGAATAATTTCTGGGAAACATCCGGCCTGAATATTCTTGAAACGCTGGCGCGTCTGGATCATGACAGCGTACCGCAACTGATTGATAATCTGCTGTCCGTGCGTACTAACATCGCGACGATTTTTATCCGTAAAGCGATGCGTACCAACCCGGAGGAAACCCAGCAGGTTCTCGCTAAGGCTACAGAGGTGGAAGATCATGCCGAAGCGTTTACGGCGCTTGATTACGGTATTTTCCGTGGTCTGGCATTTGCTTCCGGTAACCCGATTTATGGTCTTATCATCAACGGGCTGCGGGGTCTTTATACCCGCGTCGGACGCTATTACTTCTCCAACCCTGAAGCGCGCAAATTAGCCATCAGCTTTTATAAAAAACTGTCAGAAATTTGCCACGAAAAAAGCTACGAACAAATTGTGGATTGTGTGCGCAATTATGGACGTCAGAGTGGTGAAATCTGGCACAGCATGCAGGGCGCGATGCCGGGTGATCTGACTGAGCAAAAGCATCGTTAAGAGTGAGATAGACAAATATCAGAAAGGGCGCTCAGCGCCCTTTTTTAATGCCAGAAGCCTATTCAGTTACAGCGGCGTCGGACGTGGCGGGCAGCGCTCCAGCAGTTCAACGCTGCCATCTTCATTGAGTTGCTCGATGAAGACATCGAAGCCCCACAGACGGTGGACGTGTTTCATGACTTCACGACGGCTCTTATCAAGCGGCGCGCGATCCTGAGGAATATAGCGCAAGGTCAGCGAACGGTCTCCGCGCAAATCCACATTCCAGACCTGAATATTCGGTTCGTGATTGCTCAGATTGTATTGCGCCGATAATTCCTGACGGATTGCACGATAACCTTCCTCATTATGGATGGCGGCGATTTCCAGGTAGTTATTGTGATCATCATCGAGCACCGTAAACAAACGGAAATCACGCATCACTTTCGGTGAAAGAAACTGGCTGATGAAGCTTTCGTCCTTAAAGTCACGCATCGCAAAATGCAGCGTGTCGAGCCAGTCTGACCCGGCGATATCCGGGAACCAGTAGCGGTCTTCCTCCGTCGGCTCCTGACAGATACGCTTGATGTCCTGCATCATCGCAAAACCCAGAGCATACGGGTTGATGCCACTGTAATACGGGCTGTTATAAGGCGGCTGATACACCACATTCGTGTGACTGTGCAGAAACTCCAGGATGAAACGGTCGGAGACTTTTCCTTCGTCATACAGATGATTCAGGATGGTGTAATGCCAGAACGTCGCCCAGCCTTCGTTCATGACCTGTGTTTGCTTCTGCGGGTAAAAATACTGGCTGATTTTACGCACAATACGCAAAATTTCCCGCTGCCAGGATTCCAGCAGAGGGGCATTTTTTTCCATAAAATACAGCAGATTTTCCTGCGGTTCCGGCGGGAAACGGCGTGCCTGTTCTGGTGTGTCTACGCTGTCTTTGCGCGGCAATGTTTTCCACAGGGAATTCACCTGGCTTTGCAGGTATTCCTCGCGGCTTTTTTGCCGTGCCAGTTCCTCCTGCAGCGATATTTTTTGCGGACGCTTATAGCGGTCAACCCCGTAATTCATCAGCGCATGGCAGGAGTCCAGCAGTTTCTCGACTTCATCGACCCCGTAACGCTCTTCGCATTCGCTGATATAACGTTTGGCGAACAGCAGGTAATCGACGATGGAACTGGCGTCGGTCCAGCTTTTAAACAGATAGTTATTTTTGAAGAAAGAATTATGCCCGTAGCAGGCGTGCGCCATCACCAGCGCCTGCATGGTGATGGTATTTTCTTCCATCAGATAGGCGATACAGGGATTGGAGTTAATGACGATTTCGTACGCCAGACCTTGCTGCCCGTGTTTGTACAATTGTTCGGTTTCGATGAATTTCTTCCCGAACGACCAGTGTGTGTAATTGATCGGCATGCCAATACTGGAATAGGCATCCATCATTTGTTCGGAGGTAATGATCTCGATTTGATGCGGATAAGTTTCCAGCCGGTAGGACTTTGCCACCCGGTCAATCTCTTCAAGATAGGTTTGCAATAACTCAAACGTCCAGTCCGGTCCATCGCTAAGACGTTTGTCCTCAGTTTTTTGCTCATGGGTCACTGTCGTCATAAGCCGCACCCTCATTCAGTTATGGACGTTACAGAGTGTTTGATTCACAACCTTTTCTTAAGATTTCGTACGTCCATTGATAATCGTAGCTCAATCTGAGTGTGTCGTTAGATAAACACCTTGAATCCCTTCCTCAACAAATCTATATCCTTATGGCAGGACACTGTCAATCGGGGGCCATGAAGAACCCAAAGCCGCAGGCAGTCAGGCTTTGGGTGAACAACCGGAGAGAATAAAACGAACGGCGGGGATTAACTGCGGATAAATTCTAACAAATCTTGATTTATCTGATCTTTATGGGTGCTGCACAAACCATGAGAGGCACCCGGATAAACTTTACGTTTACCATTCGGTAACAATTTAAGCGCGGCTTCGCTGGAGGATGCCGGTGGCACAATCTGGTCATCATCACCGTAAATCACCAGCGTCGGGATAGTCATTTTTTTCAGATCTTCGCGCTGGTCGGTTTCAGAAAACGCTTTGACACAATCATAAAGTGCCTTGATTGAACCCTGCATACCCTGCAACCAGAAGCTCTGACGCAAGCCTTCGGATGCCTGCGCACCCGGGCGGTTAAAGCCATAAAAGGCATCAGGCAAATCGAGGAAGAACTGTGAACGGTCTTTCCGTACGCCTTCACGGATCCCGTCGAAAACAGAAAGCGGCAAACCGACCGGGTTGAATTCAGTTTTGATCATAATCGGTGGCACCGCGCCAATCAGCACCGCTTTTGCCACACGTGAAGTGCCATGCCGGCCGATATAACGGGCCACCTCGCCACCGCCGGTGGAGTGCCCGACGTGAATGGCATCCTTAAGGTCCAGATGCGCTGTCAGCTCGGCCATATCATCACCGTACTGGTCCATATTATTGCCCTCCCAGGTCTGGGAAGAACGTCCGTGGCCGCGGCGGTCATGGGCGATAACGCGATAACCTTTATTCGCCAGAAACAGCATTTGATCTTCAAAAGCATCAGATGACAGGGGCCAGCCGTGACTGAAAACCACCGGCTGGCCGCTGCCCCAGTCCTTATAAAAAAGTTGTGTACCCTCTTTAAGCTTCAGAAAGTTTGAGTTATTCACAGGCGACTCCTTATGGCTGAAATGAACAGTGCGGATATGAATCCACTCGAAGTGTAGGTCAGTAATTAAACAGTTGCGATGTGCATCACATTTTAAACTGACAATATCGCAGGACTGGGTGGCAAAAATTAACCGATGTTGAACGCGGGGGGATATATTGAAACCTGGTGTCCCGGTGACGCCGCCAGAATTTTGCTTATTAAGGGCACTATTCTTCCTGCTCTCTGCGCCTTACGGATCAGCTTCTGCTTTGCCTCGTTTATAAATCCCCGTTCAACCGGAACGTCAATTTTCTGTCCGGGACGAGGGAATATCACACTTGCGATGGTTTGTGGTGTTTTGTTCTTTAAATGTAACGATATAAAAGAATAAAAAACTAAAACAAAACGCCGCCTGAAGTACCGGATATCTTCTGATTTCAATGAAGTCATTGCTGTCATATCGCCATAAATTTCTTCCCGGATGGCCAGAATGTTGCGAAATATCGTTATTTATTTGTGGCTATTGAAAAAAATGCTGTCATGAACGATAAATAAATGTGAAAGACCTCACGGTTATGAGTGGCTGTGTTGGTGATTTTTCTTAGTCAGGTTAATTTCCTGTCATCAGAATATTATGCTTTGTTTTGTCGCGGAGTGGAGTCGATATGCGTGTGGTGATTTTAGGCAGTGGTGTGGTCGGTGTCGCCAGTGCATGGTATCTGGCTAAAGCGGGCCATCAGGTGACGGTCATTGATCGTCAGCCAGGCCCGGCAGAAGAAACCAGCGCGGGCAATGCGGGACAGATCTCACCGGGCTATGCCGCGCCATGGGCGGCTCCGGGTGTTCCGGTCAAAGCCGTTAAATGGATGTTCCAGAAGCATGCGCCTCTGGCGATCCGTCTCGACGGAACGCAGTTTCAGCTGAAATGGATGTGGCAAATGTTGCGTAACTGCAATATGGACCATTATCAGACTAACAAGAGCCGCATGGTTCGTCTGGCGGAATACAGCCGTGACTGCATGAAAGCGCTGCGTGACGACACCGGCATTCAGTACGAGGGCCGGCAGGGCGGCACATTGCAGCTTTTCCGTACCGCACAGCAGTTCGAAAGTGCAGCGAAAGATATTGCCGTGCTGGAAGACGCCGGTGTGCCGTATCAGTTGCTCGAATCCAGCCAGCTGGCGACCGCAGAGCCGGCGCTGGCACAGGTCGCGCACAAACTGACCGGTGGCCTGCGTTTACCTAATGATGAAACCGGTGACTGCCAGATGTTTACCCGTAAACTGGCCGATATGGCGCGTCAGGCGGGCGTTGTTTTCGAATTCAACCGCACGGTAGATAAGCTGCATGTTGAAAATGGCGAGCTCACCGGCGTGCAGTGTGGCAATGAGATCGTCAGGGCGGATGCTTACGTTGTGGCATTCGGTTCATATTCGACTGCGTTGCTGCGCGATCTGATCGCCATTCCGGTTTATCCGCTGAAAGGCTATTCGCTGACCATTCCGATTACCGATCCGGCCTCTGCACCGGTGTCTACCGTGCTTGATGAAACCTACAAAATTGCCATCACCCGTTTTGATAACCGCATCCGCGTGGGGGGGATGGCGGAGATTGTCGGCTTCAACCTGAAGCTGGCGCAGGCGCGCCGTGAAACGCTGGAGATGGTGGTGAAAGATCTCTATCCTCACGGCGGTAATGTCGGCCAGGCAACCTTCTGGACGGGGTTACGACCGATGACACCGGACGGCACGCCGATTGTCGGACGTACGCGCATTAAGAATTTGTATCTCAATACCGGCCACGGGACGCTCGGCTGGACGATGGCCTGTGGCTCCGGGCAGTTGCTGTCGGATATTATGTCCGGCGTGACGCCTGCGATCCCGTCCGATGATCTGTCGGTTGAGCGTTACAGCCCGGATTTCATCGCCCGTCCGGCAGGTCCGCATAACATGCATCCGGTAGGCTGAATCTGCTGTAATCCCATCCCATACGGTGACTGACATTGTATGGGTTTTACTTTGCTTATTGCCGGAGCCGGTATGCCACGCCCGATTTCAGCCACATTATCCCTGTCTGCATTAACCCATAATTTACACCTCATTCGCGGCTTTGCCCCTCGCAGTAAAGTCTGGACGGTGGTGAAAGCGAACGGTTACGGTCATGGTATTTCCCGTATCTGGCGCAGTTTATCGGCCACCGATGGTTTCGCGTTGCTTGATTTCAATGAAGCCATTTTATTGCGTGAGTCCGGCTGGCAGGGACCGATATTACTGCTCGAAGGTTTTTTTACGGCTGAGGATTTGACGAGGGTTGATCAATATCGTCTGACCACGTCCGTACACAGCGAATGGCAAATAAAAGCCCTTGCACATGCCAGCGTCAGCCAGCCGGTCGATATCTACCTGAAAGTAAACAGTGGTATGAACCGTCTGGGTTTTGCGCCGGAACGTGCCGGGGATGTCTGGCAGCAGTTACGCGAGCTGAAGCAGGTGGGAGAAATGACGCTGATGAGCCATTTCGCCACTGCTGACAGCGTGGAGGGGGTTGACGCGCAGATGGCTGCGATTAACCTCGCCGGGCAGAATATCCGCGGCCCGCGATGTCTGGCGAATTCCGCTGCGACGTTGTGGCATCCGCATACGCATCATGACTGGATCCGCCCGGGAATTATTATCTATGGTGCGTCGCCGAGCGGTGAGTGGAAAGATATTGCGCATACCGGCCTGCAACCGGTGATGACGCTTAACAGTGAGCTGATCGCCATACAGGAGCTTAACGCCGGCGCGCGGGTGGGTTACGGTGGGCGTTACAGTGTCACGCGTCCTCAGCGCATCGGCGTGGTGGCCTGTGGTTATGCAGACGGATATCCGCGCCATGCCACTTCCGGTACGCCGGTTTGGGTTGATGGCGTGCGAACAACGACGGTCGGCACGGTTTCAATGGATATGCTGGCCGTGGATTTAACACCCTGTCCGCAGGCACAGATTGGTTCGCCGGTTGAGTTGTGGGGAAATAATTTACCGGTGGATGAAGTGGCAACGGCGGCCGGTACGCTGGGCTACGAATTGCTGAGTGCGCTGGCACCCCGCGTACCGGTATCGACAATCGGTTAGAAAGTATTACGGTTCCAGGCGGGTCAGACGGCCCGTCGATTTTTTGCTCGCACGACGTGCCAGCACTGCCAGACATCCGCCTGCCAGCATCACCAGCGACAGGCTCAGTTTAGGCTGTAACGGTAATGCCATGGCGATAAAACCGAGTAGTGCACCGCCCGCCATTTGCACCGAACCTACCAGGGCTGAAGCAACGCCTGCTTCGCCGGAGAACGGTTCCAGTGCATAACTGGTGGCCGGACCCACCAGAAACGCCAGACCGGCACAGGCGCTGGCGACCGGCAGCATATACAGCCAGGTGGCGGTTTGGTCTGCAGGTGAAACCAGCGTAATACCGGCAATCAGCCCGAGGCAACCGGCAAACATAAGAATGCCGCCGGCAGTCAGACAAACCGGGCGTCCCACTTTATGAATAATGCGGTTGGCGATAAAACTCACCGCCATAATCCAGAAGCCGTTCGCCCCGAATACCAGCGAAAATTGCAATGGCGTCAGCCCGGCGATGTTCATCAATACGGTCGGTGCCAGCGATACATACGTCAGCGCCATCCCCATGGCGCCGGCATTTACCAGTGCAAAGGTCATGAAGCGGGCGTTGAACAAAATGCGGGCATACTGACGGAAAGGCAGACCGCTGTTGGTCTGGGTATCAGCAGGGCGTGTCTCCGGTAGTTTGAATATCACCAGCAACATCACCGCCAGCGTATAACCGGCCAATGCCCAGAAAGGTGCACGCCAGCCATAATACTGGGCGATCAGGCCGCCGATCAGCGGGGCCAGTGCAGGGATAATATTCAGTGTGCCGTTGAGAAAACCATATGCGCGGGCGGCCTCATTGCCACTCATCCGGTCGCGCACGCTGCTGAAAATCACCACGGACGTGCAGCAGACAGCCAGCCCCTGAATGACGCGGGATAATAAAAACATCCACGGTGTGACGGACGTCGCGGCAACGATTGCACCCGCCAGATACACCACAACGCCGATAATGGCGATCGGGCGACGACCCCATTTATCAACCAGTGGACCGGCCACCAGCTGTCCGAGCCCCATCACCAGAATAAATAATGAAATTGAGGACTGGATCACCGCCTCGGTGCTCTGTAAACCGAGTGCAATGGCGGGAATGGCAGGCAGGTATAAATCAATACCTAAAGGGCCAAGCAGCACCATACTCAGCAGCAGGAAAAGAAATTTTTGCATTGAAAACATCACTGTCAGTCATCCGGAAGGACGCTAAGGGTAATGATTTCGTTAATGAATGGAAAGAAGCTTGTGATAATCAGACCGGTGAGCACGGTGAATAAATCCGGACACCCGCAGGTGCCCGGTAGCTAAGCCATGACGGAAGGCTTATTTTTTCTTCCAGAAATCATCAAATACGGTTACCGGCAGCTGACGTTTATGCTCAGTGCGCAGGTACCAGCCCTCAATAATGGCGGCATATTTATCGTCGATTTTCTTGCCTTCCAGATAGTCGTCGATCAAATCATAGGTTACACCGAGTGCGGCTTCATCCGGCAAGGCAGGGCGGTTGTCTTCAAGATCCGCCGTCGGGGCTTTTGTATACAGATGCGCCGGGCAACCCATTTCCCTGAGCAGTGCTTTCCCCTGACGTTTATTCAGACGGAAAAGGGGATTAATATCCGTACCGCCATCGCCATATTTGGTATAGAAACCGGTTACGGCTTCGGCGGCATGATCCGTCCCGACCACCACGCCTTTTTTCATCCCGGCGATGCTGTACTGCGCTTTCATGCGCTCACGGGCTTTTTCGTTCCCTTTAATAAAATCGCTCAGTTCAATGCCAATTTCACGTAAGGTCGCTTCGCTCGCCAGGACAGCATTTTTGATATTGACGGTCAGAACCTGATCCGGCTGAATGAACGCAATGGCATCCTGACAGTCCGATTCATCCGCCTGCACGCCATACGGCAAGCGTACGGCAATGAACTGGTAGTCGCCATCATGGGTTTGTGCACGTAATTCATTAATTGCTGTTTGGCAAAGTTTGCCGGTAAGAGTAGAATCTTGCCCGCCGCTGATACCCAGAACCAGTGTCTTGATGACCGGGTGGGCCAGCAGGTAACTTTTGAGAAAATCAACGCTGACACGAACTTCCTGTGCGGCATCGATGTGGGGTTTAACGTGCAGAGCCTGAATAATCTCTTGTTGTAAAGCCATGACTACTCCTCCTGAAGGCTGCCTTCGAGGAACCCGAGGCAAAAATAAGACGTTATCAGGGTAAAACTACCCCGCATTACTCAAAAGGACAAGATTCAGCGACGAGTTAGGCGGAAATCTGTACGCTGCCGGCTCGCAATATTTCGAACCAAAGCGGCAGGAAGAAGTAAAGTGTGGCGCGTAATAAATCATTTTCGCCCCTCATTGGAATAAAAAATCAATGAACAGGATTGTAATGATTTTGTATGTTTCTATTGCCGGAAATA